>NZ_JBPQTV010000027.1:0-36294 GCF_051386515.1 Streptomyces sp. URMC 123
AGATCCTTTTCCGTTCCGTTTCCGGTCCGAATCGGTTTCCGATCCCCCTCGGCGGGGTTTCGCGCCTTCCGGCGTGATTCCGACTTTATCAGATTTCACTGAGTCGGATTTTCCGCCTCCGGAGCGCTCCGGCACGCACTCGTACCGGGTTCTCGTTCAGGCGGAGCCGTAAACGTACTGGACGGCCGCGCCCGAAGCAAATCGGCTCCGGGGGCGGCCGTCCGTGACGTGACGGGCCGTCAGACCTCGATCACGACCGGGAGGATCATCGGGCGGCGCCGGTAGTTGTCCGACACCCACTTGCCCACGGCCCGGCGGATGAGCTGCTGCAGCTGGTGCGGCTCCGCGATGCCGTCGGAGGCGGCCTTCCCCAGCACCTCCTCGATCCGGGGAATCACCGAGCCGAAGTCCGAGTCGTCGATGCCCGAGCCCCGGGCGTGGACGTTGGGACCACTCACGATCTTGCCGGTGGTGCTGTCCACCACGACATAGACCGAGATGATGCCCTCCTCGCCGAGGATGCGCCGGTCCTTCAGGGACGCGTCGGTCACATCGCCCACGGACAGCCCGTCCACATAGACGTAACCGGCCTGGACCTTGCCGACGATCTTCGCCTTGCCGTCGACGAGGTCGACGACGACGCCGTCCTCGGCGATGACGATGCGGTCCTTGGGGACGCCCGTGAGAGCCCCCAGCTCGGCGTTGGCCCGCAGATGGCGCCACTCACCGTGCACCGGCATCAGGTTCCGCGGCTTGCAGAGGTTGTAGAAGTACAGCAGCTCGCCGGCGGAGGCGTGGCCCGAGACATGGACCTTGGCGTTGCCCTTGTGGACGACGTTCGCGCCCCAGCGGGTGAGGCCGTTGATCACGCGGTAGACCGCGTTCTCGTTGCCGGGGATCAGCGACGAGGCCAGGATCACCGTGTCGCCCTGGACGATGCGGATCTGGTGGTCGCGGTTGGCCATCCGGGAGAGCGCCGCCATGGGCTCGCCCTGGGAGCCGGTGCAGACCAGCACGACCTCGTCGTCCGGCAGGTCGTCGAGCGTCTTGACGTCCACCACCAGGCCCGGGGGGACCCGCAGATAGCCCAGGTCGCGGGCGATGCCCATGTTGCGGACCATCGAGCGGCCGACGAACGCGACCCTGCGGCCGTACTCGTGCGCGGCGTCCAGGATCTGCTGGATGCGGTGCACGTGGCTGGCGAAGCTGGCGACGATGATGCGGCGCTGGGCGCCGGCGAAGACGCCGCGCAGCACATTGGAGATGTCGCGCTCGTGCGGCACGAAGCCGGGGACCTCGGCGTTGGTGGAGTCGACCAGCAGCAGGTCGATGCCCTCCTCGCCGAGCTTGGAGAAGGTGGCCAGGTCGGTGAGCCGGCCGTCCAGCGGCAGCTGGTCCATCTTGAAGTCGCCGGTGTGCACCACCATGCCCGCGGGGGTGCGGATGGCCACGGCGAGCGCGTCCGGGATGGAGTGGTTGACCGCGATGAACTCGCACTCGAAGGGGCCGATGCGCTCGCGGTGGCCCTCGGTCACCTCAAGGGTGTAGGGCCGGATGCGGTGCTCCTGGAGCTTCGCCTCGATGAGCGCGAGGGTCAGCTTGGACCCGATGAGGGGGATGTCCGGCTTCTCGCGCAGCAGGAAGGGGACGCCGCCGATGTGGTCCTCGTGGCCGTGGGTCAGGACGATGCCGTCGATGTCGTCGAGGCGGTCCCGGAGGATCGTGAAGTCCGGCAGGATCAGGTCGATTCCGGGCTGCTCCTCCTCGGGGAAGAGCACTCCGCAGTCGACGATCAGCAGGCGGCCCCCGTACTCGAAAACGGTCATGTTGCGGCCGATTTCGCCGAGGCCGCCGAGTGGGGTGACCCGCAGGCCGCCCTTGGCAAGCGGCGGCGGCGGGCCCAGCTCGGGATGCGGATGACTCAAAAGACTCTCCTCACCACGCGCGCCACATGTCCCCCGGTCTCCCACCTGTGGAAGGCCCCCCGGAGCGGCACGTGGCGCGCATGACTGTCGTGCACTTACGTAAGAGGTATTGCTGCGTATGCGGTTATGGGATCTTGTTCAGTTGTGAAGTCCGTGTTTACAGCTGTACCCCGCCGGCCGCCAGATCGCGCTTGAGCTGCTCGGTCTCCTCGGGGGAGAGCTCGATGAGCGGCAGCCGCAGCGGGCCCGCGGGCAGACCCTGGAGGGTGAGCGCCGCCTTGGTGGTGATCACACCCTGGGTGCGGAACATACCGGTGAAGACCGGCAGCAGCTGCTGGTGGATCTCGATCGCCTTGGTGACGTCGCCGGTGAGATGCGCCTCCAGGAGGGAGCGCAGCTCGGGGGTGACGACATGGCCCACGACGGAGACGAAGCCGACGGCGCCCACGGAGAGCAGCGGCAGGTTCAGCATGTCGTCGCCGGAGTACCAGGCCAGACCGCTGCGGGCGATGGCCCAGCTCGCCCGGCCGAGGTCGCCCTTGGCGTCCTTGTTGGCGACGATCCTGGGGTGCTCGGCGAGCCGGACGATCGTCTCGGTGTTGATCGGCACGCCGCTGCGGCCGGGAATGTCATAGAGCATCACCGGGAGGCCGGTGGCGTCGGCGATCGCCGTGAAGTGCCGGAACAGGCCCTCCTGCGGCGGCTTGCTGTAGTAGGGCGTCACGGCCAGCAGACCATGGGCTCCGGCGGCCTCGGCGGCCCGGGCCAGTTCCACACTGTGCCGGGTGTCGTTGGTGCCGGCGCCCGCGACGACGTGGGCCCGATCGCCGACCGCCTCCACCACGGCCCGTACGAGCTGGGCTTTCTCCGCGTCGCTGGTGGTCGGGGACTCTCCGGTGGTGCCGTTGACGATCAGGCCGTCATTGCCGGCGTCCACCAGATGGGCGGCGAGCCGCTGCGCGCCGTCGATGTCGAGTGCGCCGTCCGCGGTGAACGGCGTGACCATGGCGGTCAGGACCCGCCCGAACGGGGTCTGCGGTGTGGAGGTCGGAGCCATGGGTCCAACGCTACTCGTAGCTCACCGTGAGGTGCTCCCTCGGGACCCGGGATGTGGACACCGGCACTGCCCGCTCGGGGGTTCAAGCAGTGCCGGGTCCCTTTGATCAGCCTAGATGAACTTCATGAAATGCCGCAATCCGGACACTTCTCCCGATGGCTCATCCCGATCGCCCGCCGGCCGCGGTGACGGCGTCGACCGCGGGGCCCACGGGGTCTCACGGCGCGGCCGGGGCCGCGGGGTCCGCTACGGCGCGACTCGGCCGTTGGCGTTGAACGCGGCGTAGGTGAGCGGCATGAGCTTGGCCCACTCCGCCTCCATCAGCTCGCCCACCATCTCGATCTCGCGCTGCGGGAAGGAGGGGACCGTCGCCTGCTCATGCTGGGTGCGCAGGCCGAGGAAGTGCATCAGCGAGCGGGCGTTGCAGGTGGCGTACATCGAGGAGTAGAGCCCGACGGGCAGCACGGCGCGCGCCACCTCGCGGGCGACGCCGGCGGCCAGCATCTCCTGGTACGCCTCGTACGCCTGCCGGTAGGACTCCTCCATGACCCGGCCGGTCAGCTCGTGCTGCTCGGGGGTGCCGGAGACGAATTCGTACTTGCCGGGGCGGCCCTGCTGGACGAGCTTGCGGTCCTCGCCGGGCACGTAGAAGACCGGCTGGAGCTCGCGGTAGCGCCCGGACTCCTCGTTGTACGACCAGCCCACGCGGTGCCGCATGAACTCGCGGAAGACGAAGATCGGGGCGCTGATGAAGAACGTCATCGAGTTGTGCTCGAACGGGCTGCCGTGGCGGTCCCGCATCAGGAAGTTGATCAGCCCCTTGGAGCGCTCGGGGTCCTTCGTGAGCTCCTCGAGCGACTGCTCCCCCGCGGTGGAGACACGGGCCGCCCACAGCACATCGGAGTCGGCGGCGCTGTGCTTGACCAGCTCGACGGTCATATCGCCGCGGAACGCGGGCTTGGCGCTCTCGGTGGGGGTGTCGCTCACCGGCGGGTTCCTTCCATCTGTGTCGCTCGGGCGCCGTTCAGCTTACGGCGCCCCACCGACACTCCGGGCCGGGCGCGGCGGATGGCACCGGGCCGCGGTGGCATGACGGGAGGGGCGCCGGGGAAATCGGGTGAAAGAGATCGCCGAAAGCGGGCACCGATTCGCCCGTTCGCACGTCCTTCTGTGTGAAAGCCCACTTCGAGGTCGGGAGGAGACCACCCTCATGTTCCGCCGGCGAGAGCCCGTGCCCTTCGCTTTCATCGCCGAGGCCGAGAGGTTCCGCAGCAATGTCGCACCGCCGCCGCGCCAGCGCGCCGGCTGGCCGGAGATCGCCGGCCGTACGCTGCTCGGTCTGACCGTGGTGTCCGGACTGGTGGGGGCGCTGCTGTTCGGCGCGCCCGCGCTGGACGCGCCACAGCCCGGTTCCGGGAAGGCCCCGACGTCGACGGCGCAGGAAGGCCGCTGACGTCCGCGCCCGGTCGCCTCGCCACTGGGCCGACCGGGCGCCCCGAAGTGGTCGTGGGCAGACCGCGTCGATAACCTCACCGGGCACAGCACAGCCGAGCGTCCGGTCCCGTCCGGGAGCGCTCTTGTCGAGTGAGGACCAGTCGTGCCCCTGCCCTTTCTGACGGCCGACAGGCCGTTCGA
Source organism: Streptomyces sp. URMC 123 (assembly GCF_051386515.1). NCBI lineage: Bacteria > Bacillati > Actinomycetota > Actinomycetes > Kitasatosporales > Streptomycetaceae > Streptomyces > Streptomyces sp. URMC 123. Next base: position 4,618 of record NZ_JBPQTV010000027.1, read on the forward strand.
CGACGTCGAGACCGTCTCGAGGGCCGACGCGCCCCTGCCGTACGAGGAGCTCGACCGGTGGCGGCGGCCGTACCGCCCGGGGCCCTGGCGGGTCGGGGGAGCCGCGCTGGTGCTGCTGTTCGCGGCCTATCTGCTCTTCGGTGCCCTGATCATGGCGATGGCCGGCGCGCTGCCGGGCGCGGGGGCCTGTGTGGCCGCCGGCGCCCTGGTGATCGTCTTCGCGGTGCGGCTGCTGCGCGTGGGGGCGTGGGTCAGTGCCCGGGGGCTGCGCCGCATCGGGCTCTTCACCACCACGACCCTGCCGTGGGAGCACGTCGCGGCCGTGCGCACGGTGCAGCAGCCGGTGAAGTGGCTGGGGCTGCCGCGGACCGTGCAGGGGCAGGCGCTGGTGGTGGCCACCGCAGCCGGTGAGCCGCCGCGCCCGCTGCTCACCGATCACAACGCGGACTTCCTGGGCCGTGCGGAGGCCTTCGACATGGCGGCGGACTCGGTCGAGGGCTGGGCGGCCGATCACGCCGTGGCGCCCGCCCGCTCCTGACGGCCGACCGTCAGGTGCGGATCGGCCGGCCCGCGTGCAGGGCAATCGCCCGCTGCATGGCCTTGCGCGCCCGGGGTGTGTCCCGGGCGTCGTGGTAGGCGACGGCCAGCCGGAACCAGGTGCGCCAGTCGTCGGGGGACTGTTCCGTCTCGGCCCGCCGCTTGGCGAAGACCGCGTCGGCGGAGTCCCGGTCGATGCGCCCGCCCGGCGTCCGTACGAGCTCGTCCACCGGCAGCCCGCCCTCGGCCTCCAGCTGCGCGGCGAGCCGGTTGGCGCTGCGGGCGAAGCGGGTGTTCTGCCACAGGAACCAGGCGCCGATCACGGGCAGCACCAGCACCGCCGCCCCGAAGAGGACGGTGACCGGGGTGCCCTGCTCGATGAGCAGGACGCCCCGGCTGCCGACGAGGACGAAGTAGACGACCAGCAGCGCGGCCAGCCCGAAATAGGTGATTTTCGCTCGCATGCGTCAGCCCAGATCCAGGAAGTGTTCGAGCCCGAAGGTGAGGCCGGGCGTGTCGACCACGCGGCGGACACCGAGCAGGATGCCCGGCATGAAGCAGCTGTGGTGCAGCGAGTCGTGCCGGATGGTGAGCGTCTCGCCGGTGTCTCCGAGGAGGACCTCCTGGTGGGCCAGGAGGCCCCGCAGTCGCACGGCGTGCACGGGCACCCCGTCGACATCGGCGCCGCGGGCGCCGGGCAGCGCCGTGCTGGTGGCGTCCGGCTGAGGGGCGCAGCCGGCCTCGGCCCGGGCCGCCGCGATGAGCTGGGCGGTGCGGGTGGCGGTGCCGGAGGGCGCGTCGGCCTTGTTCGGGTGGTGCAGCTCCACGACCTCGACGGACTCGAAGAACCGGGCCGCCTGCTGGGCGAAGCGCATGGTGAGCACCGCGCCGATGGAGAAGTTCGGTGCGATGAGCACACCGGTGCCCGGTGCGGCGTCCAGCCAGCCGCCCAGCCGCGCGAGCCGCTCCTCGGTCCATCCGGTGGTGCCCACCACGCCGTGGATGCCGTTGCGGAGGCAGAACTCCAGGTTGGTCATGACCGAGTCGGGGTGGGTCAGCTCGACGGCGACCTGAGCCCCCGCCTCGGTCAGCTCCTCCAGCCGGTCGCCCCGGCCCAGCGCGGCGACCAGTTCCAGGTCGTCCGCGGCCTCGACGGCCCGTACGGCCTCGGAGCCGATCCTGCCCCTGGCCCCGATGACGGCCACACGCAGCTTGCTCATCGTTCGAACATCCTTCGCTAGGAGAGACGGCTACTGGGAGGGCCGGCTAGGAGACGGCCTCGTCCAGGTGGCCGGCCTGCCGGTCGGTGAGCGGGCCGATGACCGCGAGCGAGGGCCGGTGGCCCAGGACGTCCCTGGCCACCTCGCGGACCTCGTCGGCGGTGACGGCGGAGATCCGGGCCAGCATCTCGTCCACGGACATCTGCTCGCCCCACACCAGCTCGCCCTTGCCGATGCGGTTCATCAGCGCCCCGGTGTCCTCCAGGCCCAGCACGGTGGAGCCGGCGACCTGGCCGATCGCGCGGCGCAGCTCCTCGTCGTCCAGCCCGTGCGCGGCCACGTGGTCGAGCTCGTCACGGCAGATCTTGAGGACGTCCCGCACCTGGCCGGGGCGGCAGCCGGCGTAGACGCCGAAGAGGCCGCTGTCGGCGAAGCCGGAGGTGTAGGAGTACACGGAGTACGCCAGGCCGCGCTTCTCGCGGACCTCCTGGAAGAGGCGGGAGCTCATGCCGCCGCCGAGGGCGGTGTTGAGCACGCTCAGGGCCCAGCGCCGCTCGTCGGTGCGGGGCAGACCGGGCATGCCGAGGACGACGTGCGCCTGCTCGGTCTTGCGGCCGAGCAGCTCCACGCGGCCGGCGGTGCGGATGGTCCGGGAGCCGGAGCGGGGGGCGACGGGTTCGGCGTCGGTGCGGCCGAGGGCCCCGGCGCGCTCGAACGCGGCGCGCACCTGTCGTACGACGCGCGCGTGGTCCACATTGCCGGCCGCCGCGACCACCAGGTGGGTGGGGTCGTAGTGCTTGCGGTAGAAGCGGGCGATGCGGTCGCGGGTGAGGCCGTTGACCGTCTCGACGGTGCCGAGCACCGGGCGGCCCAGCGGGGAGTCGCCGTAGAGGGTGTGCGCGAACAGGTCGTGCACACAGTCGCCGGGGTCGTCCTCGGTCATCGCGATCTCTTCGAGGATGACGCCGCGCTCGGCGTCCACGTCCTCCTCATCGATCAGCGAGCCGGTGAGCATGTCGCACACGACGTCGATGGCGAGGGGCAGATCCGTGTCGAGCACCCGCGCGTAGTAGCAGGTGTACTCCTTGGCGGTGAAGGCGTTCATCTCGCCGCCGACCGCCTCGATGGCGGCGGAGATGTCCAGCGCGCTGCGCCGCTCGGTGCCCTTGAAGAGGAGGTGCTCCAGGTAGTGGGTGGCGCCGTTCAGCGTGGGCGTCTCGTCCCGGGAGCCGACGCGGGCCCAGATGCCGAAGGTGGCGGAGCGCACGGTGGGCAGGGTCTCGGTGACCACCCGCAGCCCGCCGGGGAGCACGGTCCTGCGCACAGTGCCGATGCCGTTCTCGCCCTTGAGCAGGGTTTTGGTACGGGCGACGGCCCGCACCTCCGAAGAGGTGCGGGCCGTCGCACGGTGCGTTCGGGACGTCACTTGGCGGCGTCGTCCTTCGCCTCGGCGGTGGCCTCGCCGGCCTCGTCGCCCTCGCCCTCGATCACGGGGATGAGGGAGAGCTTGCCGCGCTGGTCGATCTCGGCGATCTCGACCTGCACCTTGGCGCCGACCGCGAGCACGTCCTCGACGTTCTCCACGCGCTTGCCACCGGCGAGCTTGCGGATCTGCGAGATGTGCAGCAGGCCGTCCTTGCCGGGCATCAGCGAGACGAAGGCACCGAAGGTGGTGGTCTTGACGACCGTGCCCAGGTAGCGCTCGCCGACCTCCGGCATCGTCGGGTTGGCGATGCCGTTGATGGTGGCGCGGGCGGCCTCGGCGGCCGGGCCGTCGGCGGCACCGATGTAGATGGTGCCGTCGTCCTCGATGGTGATCTCGGCGCCGGTGTCCTCCTGGATCTGGTTGATCATCTTGCCCTTGGGGCCGATGACCTCACCGATCTTGTCCACGGGGATCTTGACGGTGATGATCCGCGGGGCGTTGGGGGACATCTCGTCCGGACGGTCGATGGCCTCCATCATCACGTCGAGGATGTGCAGACGGGCGTCGCGGGCCTGCTTGAGGGCCGCGGCCAGGACGGAGGCCGGGATGCCGTCCAGCTTGGTGTCGAGCTGGAGGGCGGTCACGAACTCCTTGGTGCCGGCGACCTTGAAGTCCATGTCACCGAAGGCGTCCTCCGCACCGAGGATGTCGGTGAGGGTGACGTAGTGGGTCTCGCCGTCGATCTCCTGGGAGATCAGGCCCATGGCGATGCCGGCGACCGGGGCCTTGAGGGGCACACCGGCGTTCAGCAGCGACATGGTGGAGGCGCAGACCGAGCCCATGGAGGTGGAGCCGTTGGAGCCGAGCGCCTCGGAGACCTGGCGGATGGCGTACGGGAACTCCTCGCGCGTCGGCAGCACCGGCAGCAGGGCGCGCTCGGCGAGCGCGCCGTGGCCGATCTCGCGGCGCTTGGGGGAGCCGACGCGGCCGGTCTCACCGGTGGAGTACGGCGGGAAGTTGTAGTTGTGCATGTAGCGCTTGCGCGTCTCGGGCGCGAGCGTGTCCAGCTGCTGCTCCATGCGGAGCATGTTCAGCGTGGTGACACCCAGGATCTGGGTCTCGCCGCGCTCGAACAGCGCCGAGCCGTGCACCCGCGGGATCGCCTCGACCTCGGCGGCGAGGGTACGGATGTCCGTGACCCCGCGGCCGTCGATGCGCTTCTTCTCCTTGATGACGCGCTCGCGCACCAGGGACTTGGTCAGCGAGCGGTACGCGGCGGAGATCTCCTTCTCGCGGCCCTCGAACTGCGGCAGCAGCTTCTCGGCGGCGAGCGCCTTGACGCGGTCCAGCTCGGCCTCGCGCTCCTGCTTGCCGGCGATGGTGAGCGCGGCGGCGAGCTCGTCGCGGACGGCGGCGGTGAGCGCCTCCAGGACGTCGTCCTGGTAGTCCAGGAAGATCGGGAACTCGGCGGTCGGCTTGGCGGCCTTGGCGGCGAGGTCGGCCTGGGCCTTGCAGAGCACCTTGATGAAGGGCTTCGCGGCGTCCAGACCGGCGGCGACGATCTCCTCGGTCGGCGCCTCGGCGCCGCCCTCGACCAGCTTGATGGTCTTCTCGGTGGCCTCGGCCTCGACCATCATGATCGCGACGTCGCCGTCCTCGAGGGTGCGACCGGCGACGACCATGTCGAAGACGGCGTCCTCGAGCTCGCTGTGGGTCGGGAACGCCACCCACTGGCCCTTGATCAGCGCGACGCGGACGCCGCCGATCGGGCCGGAGAAGGGCAGGCCCGCCAGCTGCGTGGAGGCGGAGGCGGCGTTGATCGCGACCACGTCGTACAGGTGGTCGGGGTTGAGCGCCATGATCGTGGCGACGACCTGGATCTCGTTGCGCAGGCCCTTCTTGAAGGACGGGCGCAGCGGGCGGTCGATCAGCCGGCAGGTGAGGATGGCGTCCTCGGAGGGGCGGCCCTCACGGCGGAAGAACGAGCCGGGGATGCGCCCGGCGGCGTACATCCGCTCCTCGACGTCGACGGTCAGCGGGAAGAAGTCCAGCTGGTCCTTGGGGTTCTTCGAGGCGGTCGTGGCCGACAGCACCATGGTGTCGTCGTCCAGGTACGCCACGGCGGAGCCGGCGGCCTGGCGGGCCAGGCGGCCCGTCTCGAAGCGAATGGTGCGGGTGCCGAAGGAACCGTTGTCGATGACGGCCTCGGCGTAGTGGGTCTCGTTCTCCACCAGCGATATCTCCTCGTCTACGTCCCGCGCCCGTGTGGCGGGGGACGGTTGCGGCGGAGCGCTCCGGTGCGGGCCGGTCTTCGATCGAAGCACCCGGAGTCTGTTCTTCCGGGGGCCACTACCGAGGACCGGCGGCGTGGAGAGCACTCCTCCTCAGGTGTGTTCTCGGGTACCCCGCGGCGCGGGACCCGAGGCGTTGTGCGACCAGACTACAAAGCGTCCGGTGGGTATCGCACGTACAGCGGTCGCACAGAGCGACCGTCCGTACGGGCGACCGTACGGCGGACACGACCGCGCGTACGGCAAAGGGAGCGGCCCCCGGGGGTGGGAACCGCTCCCTTCACGGCGTCTTACTTGGCGCCCGCCGCACCGCGACGGATGCCGAGGCGGTCGACCAGCGCACGGAAGCGCTGGATGTCCTTCTTGGCCAGGTACTGGAGCAGCCGGCGGCGCTGGCCGACCAGCAGCAGCAGACCACGGCGGGAGTGGTGGTCGTGCTTGTGGGTCTTGAGGTGCTCGGTCAGGTCCGAGATGCGGCGGGAGAGCAGCGCGACCTGGACCTCGGGGGAACCGGTGTCGCCCTCCTTGGTCCCGAACTCGGCCATGATCTGCTTCTTCGTAGCGGCGTCGAGCGACACGCGGTACTCCTCTGTGTTCTTCGTTTGGCCACCGAGTGCCCCTGGTCTGACTCTCAGGGGAGCTTCCATGACTCGGAAGGCGGGGTCCGCTGGGCGCTGCCTCCAGGCGATGAGAGTCTCCGGAGGCGCGTACACACACGGCCGTCACACAGAGTACCAGCCTCACCGGCCGGGGCGGGCCGGGGGTCGCGTACCGGTGCACAGGAGCGTACGGGGGGCGCGTGCCGGTGCCGCGCTCCGGTCGGCCGCCGACCGGAATCAGCCGCTGGTCATGCTGCGCGCCGAGGAGTAGACGTCGAGCACCGCCAGGCAGAGCGGGACCAGGGAGAGCAGTACGGCGCCCTCGGCCAGGTCGCTGAAGCGGCCCCAGAAGGGGGTGACGCCCTTGCGGGGGACGATCAGCGCGATGGCGGTGATCAGGGCGGCGGCGGCGATGACGGCCGCCGCGAGCCAGATCGTCCGGACGTCCAGGGGGCCGCGGTCGCCCTCGATCAGCAGATCGCGCACCGCGCCGGCCGGCGGGTTCAGCGAGAGGCCCAGGACCAGCAGGGCCAGCGCGCACAGGCCGGCCGCCAGCACACAGGCGACCTGGGCGGTGTAGCGGAAGAGCCGGGCGCGCAGCAGGATCGCCAGGCCGGAGGCGAGGGCCAGCAGCTGGCCCCAGAGGGAGTCGGAGAAGCCGAGGACGGCGGCCGAGCCGACGACGACCGCGGAGCAGCCGCCGACGAGGCCCAGCAGCATCTCGTGGCCGCGCCGGGCCTGGGCGGCGATGCGCTCGCCGTCCACCGGCTCGGCGGGGGCGGCGGACGGGTCGGGCTCGGCGTCGAAGTCGGGGTCGGCGGCGCGCGGCGAGGCGTAGCCGATGGGCAGCCGGGCGAAGCGCGCGGACAGGCCGGGCAGGAAGGCGACGATGCCGATGGCGACGACCGCGCTGACGGCGGCGGTGTCCACCGGCCGCGCGTCGGTGAGGATCGCGCAGAAGGTGGCCAGGGTGCCGACGGCGGAGGCGAAGACCGCGGCGACGAAGGGGGCGTCCCCGCCGGGCATCAGCGCGACCAGGGCGACGGAGGCGATCAGTACGGCGACGCAGCCGAGCAGGAACTGCAGCCGGCCGACGCCCTCGCCCTGGTCGAGCGGGAGCGCCCCGGAGCCGGCGATCATCAGATGGGGCAGCGCGGACAGTCCGAGGGCGACGGCGGAGGCGCGGTCGTCGTAGACCCGGGCCCGCACGCCGGCCAGCACGGTCAGCAGCACGCCGACGGCCGTCGCGATGATGCCGGGCAGCGCGTGCATGTCGTGGCGCACCGGGTCGGCGAACCACAGCACGAAGCCCAGCAGCACCAGCAGACAGGCGCCGCCGAACAGGCCGGCGGCGCGCAGCAGGCCGTCGTTCCACAGGGTGCGGTCGCGGCGCACGGCGGAGGCGACGGCGTCGGCGACGTCGTCGAAGACCGCGGGCGGCAGGGACTCGGCGAACGGGCGCAGGCTCAGCACCTCGCCGTCGAGGACCTGTTGGGCGGCGAGCGAGCGGGAGCCCTCCAGCACGGTGCCGTCCCGGCGGACCAGGTGGTAGCCGGTGGGGGTGCCGGTCGACTGGGTCTGTCCGGTCAGCCGGAGGATCTCGGGATTGAGGTCCGCGACCGGGATGTCGTCGGGCAGGGCGACATCGATCCGGCTGTCCGGTGCGACGACGGTGACCCGGCAGAAGCCGGTCGCTGTGGTCGTACTCACCTGATATGGCCCCCTCATTCGCGCTCGTTCACCGGGGCACGGGACGTGAGTGGACATCGAGTGCCCTCGGTGACAAAGGTCGCGTTCATCGCGTCTTGTTCGCGGTCGCACATCCGCGGGGCGCCACCCTACCGGGCGGCCGACCGTGCACGGACAAGTAGGATCGCCGTCGCGTGGAGGGAGGCCGCCGCCACGGGGGCGCCGGCAAGCGAACCGCCCCGCCAGTATCGAGGGATTGATGCGCCGGTGAGCCAGATTGTCGTCAAGCGCCCGCCGCGGGCCGTTCCGCCCGAGACACCAGCTGATGAGCTGCTTCTGGAGCCCCCTCCCGAGTTGCCCCGCGGCGAACGCGAGGGCATGGCCATGCAGCTGCTGCCCATGCTCGGCATGGGCGGCTCCGTGGTCTTCTTCTTCATGCCGAACACCCATCCGTTCATGCGGATCATGGGTGTGATGATGCTGGTGTCCACGCTGGCGATGGCCATTGCCCAGATCGTGCGCTATCGCAAGGGAACCCAGGGCGAGTCGGCGCAGATGCGCCGCGACTACCTGAAGTACCTGGCGCAGACCCGGCGCAAGGTGCGCCGCACGGCGCGGGCGCAGCGCGACGCGCAGCACTATCTGCACCCCGCGCCCGACCAGCTGTGGTCGCTGGTGGCGGAGGCCGCCCCGCGGTTCTCCACGGACACCCCCTGCCGGGTGTGGGAACGGCGCGTCGGCGACAAGGACTTCGGCCAGATCCGCATCGGCCTGGGCCCGCAGCAGCTGTCCACTCCCCTGGTGGCGCCGGACACCGCGCCCATCGACGAGCTGGAGCCGCTGGCCGCGGGCGCGATGCAGCAGTTCCTCGCCACCCACGGCACCGTGGACAACCTGCCGGTCGCGGTGTCGCTGCGCGCCTTCTACCACATGACGGTGTCCGGCGAGCCGGAGTCCGTGCACGGCGCGGCACGTGCGCTGGTGGCCCAGCTCACCACCCTGCACTCGCCCGACGACGTGGTGGTCGCGGTGGTCACCGCGCCGTCCTCGGCGGCCCGCTGGGACTGGGCGAAGTGGCTGCCGCACGTCCAGCTGCCCGGCTCCCTCGACGGGGCCGGCACCAAGCGGCTGATCAGCGACGACCTCGGGGAGCTGGAGCGGGCGCTGACCGCCCGGCTGGACGGCCGGCCCCGGTTCAACCGGGAGGGCCAGCCGCTGCTGGACCAGCCGCACATCGTGGTGGTGCTGGACGGCGGCCGGGTGCCGCCGGACTCGGCGTTCGCCGCCGCCGAGGGGCTGCAGGGCGTCACGGTCGTCGAGGTGGTGCCCGGCGAGCTGGACGAGCCGCGCGGCGGCCTGTCCATCGTGGTGCGCCCCGGCAGGCTGCGGCTGGAGTCGGCGACGGTGGCCTACGAGGGCGTACCGGACTGGCTGTCCCTGGAGGCCGCCGAGGCGCTGGGCCGCCAGCTCGCGCCGCTGCGCATGGGCTCGGGCGGGGACGACGACGAGCCGCTGCTGGCCAACCTGGACTTCACCGATCTGCTGGGCCTGGGCGACGCGGCCTCGGTGGACGTGGCCCGCACCTGGCGGCCGCGCTCCACGGGTGAGCGGCTGCGGGTGCCGATCGGCGTCGGCGAGGACGGCCAGCCCGTCATGCTCGACCTGAAGGAGGCGGCGCAGGACGGCATGGGCCCGCACGGCCTGTGCGTGGGCGCCACCGGCTCCGGCAAGTCGGAGCTGCTGCGCACCCTGGTGCTGGGCCTGGCGGTCACCCACTCCTCCGAGACGCTCAACTTCGTGCTGGCGGACTTCAAGGGTGGCGCCACCTTCGCCGGCATGTCGGAGCTGCCGCACGTGGCGGCGGTCATCACCAACCTCGCGGACGACCTGACCCTGGTCGACCGCATGCGCGACTCGATCACCGGTGAGCTCCAGCGGCGCCAGGAGCTGCTGCGGGCCTCGGGCAACTACGCCAACATCCACGACTACGAGAAGGCCCGCGCGGCCGGCGCCCCGCTGGAGCCGCTGGCCTCCCTGGTCCTGGTCATCGACGAGTTCAGCGAGCTGCTCTCCGCCAAGCCGGACTTCATCGACATGTTCATCCAGATCGGCCGGATCGGCCGGTCGCTGGGCGTGCACCTGCTGCTCGCCTCGCAGCGGCTGGAGGAGGGGCGGCTGCGCGGCCTCGACACCTATCTGTCGTACCGGGTGGGTCTGCGCACGTTCTCGGCCGCGGAGTCGCGGGCGGCGCTGGGCGTGCCGGACGCGTACCACCTGCCGTCGGTGCCGGGCTCGGGCTATCTCAAGTTCGGCACGGACGAGATGGTCCGCTTCAAGGCGGCCTATGTGTCGGGGACGTACCGCACGAGCGGGGCGGACCTGATCGACCCGGCCGCGGGCGCGCTGCCCGTGGAGCGCAGGCCGGTGGCCTTCACGGCCGCGCCGGTGCCGGTGACGTACGCGGTGCCGGACCCGGCCGCGCTGATCACCCCGGCCCGCGCCGACGACGACGCGCTCGCCGACACGGTGCTCGATGTGATCGTGCGGCGGCTGGAGGGGCAGGGCCCCGCGGCGCACCAGGTGTGGCTGCCGCCGCTGACCGAGGCGCCGGCGCTGGACCAGGTGCTGCCCGCGCTGACGGCCACCGCCGAGCGCGGTCTGCACGCCCCGGAGTACCCGCGCAAGGGCGCCCTCGTGGTGCCGCTCGGCCTGGTGGACAAGCCGTTCGAGCAGCGCCGGGACGTGCTCTACCGGGACTTCTCGGGCGCGGCCGGCCATATGATGATCGTCGGTGGTCCGCAGTCCGGTAAGTCCACGCTGCTGCGGACGCTGATCTCCTCCTTCGCGCTCACCCACACCCCGCACGAGGTGCAGTTCTACGGTCTGGACTTCGGTGGTGGCGGCATGAGCGCCGTCGCGGACCTGCCGCACGTCGGCGGGATCGCCTCCCGGCTCGACCCGGAGAAGGTGCGGCGCACGGTCGCCGAGGTGGCCGGGGTGCTGCACCGGCGGGAGGAGTACTTCCGCGCCCGGAACATCGACTCCATCGCCACCTACCGCCGCCAGCGGGCCGCGGGGCAGCACCCGGACCAGGCGTGGGGCGACGTGTTCCTGGTGATCGACGGCTGGGGCGCGTTCAAGCAGGACTATGACATGCTCGAGGGCGTGGTGGCCGACCTCGCCACGCGCGGTCTGGGCTACGGCGTGCACGTCGTCATCACCGCCTCCCGGTACATGGAGGTCCGCGCGGCGCTCAAGGACCAGCTGCTGGGCCGGCTGGAGCTGCGGCTCGGCGACACCATGGACTCCGAGATCGACCGCAAGGTGGCGGCGAACGTCCCGACGGGCGTGCCGGGCCGCGGCCAGACCCCCGAGCGGCTGCACTTCATGGCGGCGCTGCCGCGCATCGACTCCGGCAGCCGGGCCGACGACCTGTCGGACGGCACGGCGGGCATGGTCCGTACGGTGTCGGAGAGCTGGTCCGGGCCGTCCGCGCCCCGGGTCCGGCTGCTGCCGCGCAAGCTGCCGGCGGACCGGCTGCCCAAGGGCTTCGAGTTCCCGCAGCACGGCATCGCGATCGGCATCGACGAGACCAACCTGGAGCCGGTGTTCGTCGACTTCGAGACCGACCCGTTCTTCCTCGTCTTCGGCGAGAGCGAATCGGGCAAGACGGGGCTGCTGCGGCTCATCGCCAAGCAGATCTCCGAGCGGTACACCTCGGACGAGGCGAAGATCGTGGTGGGCGACTACCGGCGCTCGCTGCTGGAGGCCGTGCCGGAGACGCATCTCCTGGAGTACGCGCCGCTGGCCTCGGCGCTGGAGCTGCACATGAACGCGCTCAACGGGCTGATGACGCGGCGCGCGCCGCAGCCGGACATCACCCCGCAGCAGCTGCGGGACCGCAGCTGGTGGTCGGGACCGCGGTTCTTCGTCATCGTCGACGACTACGAACTGGTGACGAGCGGTGGCAGCAATCCGCTCTCGGTCCTGGTGGAGAACCTTCCCTACGCGCGGGATGTCGGCATCCGCTTCATCATCGCGCGCAGCACGGCGGGGGCGTCGCGGGGCATGTTCGAGACGTTCATGCAGCGCGTGAAGGAGCTCGGCGCGCAGGGCGTGGTGCTCTCCGGCGACCCGGGCGAGGGCGATGTCCTCGGCAATGTCCGGCCGCGTCCGATGCCGCCGGGGCGGGGCTTCTTCGTCTCCCGCAAGCGGGGGACACCGCTGGTGCAGTTGGGCTGGTTGCCGGACGAGCGATAGGGCTCGGCGTCCTGACAAAGCGTCAGGGAATGTCGCGGCAATCGTCGTGGGCATTCGCAGGGCCGCGTTTTTGACGGCGTTTTTGACGGATGTCCTCACGGAGGGTGCGCGATATGCGCACCCTCCGTGCCATGAGTACGCGTACTCATTCGCCGCTCGAACCCCCGGGCTAAACTGCGCGATTGTTGTCTGTTCTGTTGTTCCATGGTTCGAGAAAACGGGGGTCGAGGGAGCGTGACGTCCTTCGAAACGGAGTGGAATCGCCTCAAGCACGACGCGGGCGCGGATTCCTCCATGAAACTGGCGGGTGCGCCGGGAAGCGGCGGTGGAGGCGGCGGCGCGGGCGGGGTGAAATCCTCCAAGGCCGCCTGGACGAAGGCGGGCAGCGATGTCGGGCTGCTGGCCGGGACCGTGAAGAAGTCCCTGACGGGCGTGGACGGCAAGCAGCAGGGCCTGGGCGCGGCGTCGGGCGTGCAGAGCGCCGCGGCGCAGCGGGAGCTGTACGCGTCGTGGAAGCGGTATCTGGAGGGCGTCACGGGCAAGTGCGACGCCATCAAGGAGCGGCTGGAGAAGGCCGGCAACGCCCAGTACAAGAACGACGAGGCGATCAAGGCGGACTTCGACGCCCTGAAGAACACGTACAAGGACACCCCCGACGTGGGTGGCCAGGACAAGGGCCGGTGAACCGACCGTGGATTTCGCGGCGCTGAAGGCGCTCAAGCCCGCCGAGTTCGAGACCGCGGCGAACGAGTACCGCACGCTCAGCGGCATGGCCGGCACGGCGAAGGACAACATCGAGCAGCAGATCGTGGCGACGATGCGGAAGTCGCTGGAGGGCGATGCCGCGGAGGCGGCGTTCACCCAGCTCCGCATGCTCGGCCAGAACTTCCACTACACGCAGGTCGAGTGCGGTGTGATCTGCACGTCGCTCAAGGCGCTGGCGAGCTCGCTGGAGGCCGCGAAGAAGAAGCTGGACGCGGCGCTCCAGGACGCGGCGAACGAGAAGTTCACGGTGGCGGCGGACGGATCGGTGCACTACCCGCCGGGTGACAAGGAGGTCGACGGCAAGATTCCGCCCGGGGGATCGGTCACGGGTGGCGCCAAGGTCAAGCGGGACACGCCCGCGCCAATCAACCCGGCTGCCGACGCCGGCGACCTGGCCGCGGCCCTCCGGCGACAGTCCGCGGCCCAGGACCCGAACCCGCACCACGGCAAGGCGCTGGAGATAGCCGACCGCATAGCCCAGGCCGTCGCGGACGCGACGGAGGCGGACGAGCTGTGGGCGCCGAAGCTGCGGGCGCTCAAGGCGGACGACGACCTGACGGTGTCGGCCGGGGACTGGGTCGACGTCCAGAAGGACACGGCGGGGGCGCGGGAGGCGGCGAAGGACTACCTGGGGGCGATCAAGGCTCCGCCGGCGGCGGACGGCGACCCGCGCGTCGCCGCCGAGTGGTGGAAGGAGCTGTCCCAGGACCAGAAGGACGCGTACGTCTCGCTCCACCCGGCGAGCATCGGGGCGCTGAACGGCCTGCCGGCGGATGTCCGCGACGAGGCGAACCGGGTGGTGTTCGCGGAGAAGCGGGCGGAGTACCAGGCGCAGTTGGCGGCGATTCCGCCGGAGCCGAAGAACAAACTCAAGCGTCTCGGCCCCGACACCTACGTGTACACCGACGAGTGGCTCAAGTGGAAGAACGAGCAGAAGCCCAAGAAGGAAGCGCTGGAGTCCGCGCTGGCCGGTATGGCAACGATCCAGAATCGCTTCGACAGCACCGGCGGAAAGGACTCCCTTCCCGAAGCGTACTTGCTCGGATTCGACCCGTCGGCGAACAATAAGGACGGCCGGGTCATTATCGCCAATGGGAACCCGGACACCGCGGACCACACCGGGATATTCGTACCGGGCACCAAGACCGTTCTCGGGAATATCGAGGACGAGATGGATAAGTCGGACAAGCTGTGGGCGGAGAGCTCCAGGCTCACTCCCGGCAAATCGGTCTCGACCATCATGTGGTTCGACTACGACGCTCCGCGCTCGGCGGCTCCCGGCGACAGCGGGGACATTTTTCCCGAGGCGCGACTCGACGACTACGCGGCAAAGGGCGCGCCCGCCCTCCGGCGGTTCCTCGACGGCTCCGAGGCGGCCCATCAGACCGCCTCGGGGAACAGCTCGCACACCACCCTCATCGGTCACAGCTATGGCAGCACGCTCATCGGCGACACGGCCAAGTACCGGAGTCCGTACGCGGACGTCTGGTACAGCAACCCCCTGCCCGTGGACGACGTGGTAGCCGTGGGCAGCCCCGGCATGCAGGCGCAGCGCGCCGCGGACCTCGGTTTCGACGGCAAGCACACCTGGGCGATGGGCGGAGGCGGTGACGACACCTTCGTGCGGGAAGGAGGACGGAACGTGGGACTGGGCGGCAACAGGGTCATCCCCACGGACCCCGAATTCGGTGCGAACATCATGGAGAGCGATGCGGCCAGCCACGGCGGCTTCTGGGAGAGGACGGGCGAAGCCGTCAGCCTCAAGAACCAGGCGAGGGTCATCGCCGGCAGGTACGACGATGTCACGCTGAAGAGGGAAGCCCCGTAAATGACGCCGGTGCCCGGCACACGTGTCCGTACAAGCCTGGCGCTCCTCGCCGCGAGCGCCCTGATCATGACCGCGGGATGCTCTGCCATGGACGAGAAGCTCGACCCACGCACCTACGACCCGAAGCCGCGTGAGAGCGGTGAGGTCCAGGAGGAGATCGGCGCCCTGTCCAGCAGGGTGCTGGAGATGACCGGGATCAAGGGCAAGGTGACGGACACCGGACCGCTCGCCGGCTCGTGCGAGTCGGGCGGAGCCGACAAGAAGAAGTACCGCATGGTGACCCACCCGTGGTCGCTGTACGGGGTGGACAACACCGTCCTCGAGAAGGGGATGGACAACCTCGCCACCGAGCTGCCCAAGCGGGGATGGGAGATCACCAAGAAGGGGCCGGACAGCAGCAAGAACCGGAACCTGGAGATCAAGGCCGTCCACGGGCAGACGTACACCCTGATGGAGGCGGTCTGGATGAAGGGGCTCGACGGCCACGAGGCGATGATCGCCTTCAACCTGTACTCCCGGTGCTTCCTCGACCCCAAGAGGGCCGGCAGCACGCCTCCCGCGTCCTCCTGACGTCCGTCACCGCCCAGTCCCTGCGGATGGGCAGGAGAAAGGGGGTGGCGCGGGGTCGACCCTCGACTCAGTAGCTGATGTCGAAGAGCTGCGACGCCTTCTTGTCGGTCGCCTGGTAGTCCGCGCCACCCGCGCGGATCGTCGAGGCGATCTTGTCCAGGGTCTCCTGGATGTGCTTGCCACGCGCGTGAAACTGCTGGTCCGCGGCGTTGAACATCAGCTTCGCCTCACCTTCCCAGGTGTGCGAAACGGCCTCGACGGCCTTCCACATGTCGGAGAGGTTCTGGGCCACGACCTTGGCGGCGGCCTGGATGTCGTTCGCGGCCTGGTCGAGGGAAGCGTATGTGACCTTGAGGTCGACGAGATCGTTGGACATGTGTCCCCCACTCAATGGTGATGTACGGATATCCGGCGTGAGCGCGAGCGCCCGTCAGTAGCTGCTGATCTTGCTCGACAGGCCGTCGCTGACGCCGCCGAGGTTGTTCTGGCCCACGGCGAGGTGACCGCCGGCGGCGGCGCCGTTGACGTCGATCGACTTGAAGCTCGCGAGCACCTCGGCGTCGTTGTTCGAGCCCATGCGGCGGGTCGTGATGACCGCGTCGTGGATACCGTCGATCAGACGACGCAGCGCGTCGTGGTCCTCGTTGAGCGACCGCTGCGCGGTCGTGAAGGCCGCGGCACCGTCACCCTTCCAGCCGGCCTGAACGGTGGCGATGGTGTTCGCCAGGTTCTTCAGGTTCGTCGAGAAGTGCGTGCTCGTGGTGCTGATGGCGTTCTCGAACTTCTGGAACGCCTCGTAGCTAATTGACTGACTGCTCATGGTTCCACCTTCCCCGTTGAGTGAGTTGTCGGACGGAGCGGCCTTGGCGCCGCCCTGTCCTCCTTGGGACGGCATCGCGAGGATGCCCAGTTCCCTGTCGCGTCGAATCTATCCCGCACGGGCCGTTGTCCCCAATTGCTCGGGGAGCAAAGGAACTTATGCTCGCTTTCGACGGAATAGGGCGTATACGGCGAGAGCGAGTGCGGCTGCGGCACCGATCCCTGCGCCGATCCAGGCGATTTTTGCGACACCGCCCGAATTTTCTGTGTCGCGAGAGCCCTTGCGGTCTCTCGACTGCTCTCCCGCGGCCGCGGCGGGCTTGTCGTCCGCGGGTGTGGACGCGGAGGCGGCGGGGGGCGTCGACGGCTTCGACGCCAGCCGTTCCTGCGCGGCGGGCAGCGGGTTGACGTCCGCCGGGCCCGGGTTGCCCTCGCCCTGGAGGAGGACCCTCGCGGGGCGGATGGTGCCGTAGCCGATGTAACGGCTGGGCACCTTGCCCTCCGGCTTGCCGGCGGTCTCCATCATGACCCGCAACACCTGGTTGTTGGTCCAGTCCGGATGCGCGGCCCAGATCAACGCGGCGGAGGCGGAGGTGATGGCGGTTGCCTGGCTAGTGCCGTTTCCTTGGCACCAGCCGCTTGCACCGATGCACCGCCCTGGGATCGCCTCTCCCGGTGCAGCCAGAGCCACGTGTGGTCCATACGCGGAAAACTTGCTCGTCGTGCCGGTCTTGTTTGCTGCCCCCACGGCAACAACGCCCGGAAGCTTCGCAGGGTATTTACCCTCGTTGCCCTCCTCGCGATCGTTGCCCGAGGACGCAAAGACCAGCTTGCCCTTTTTGTTCGCCTCGTCGACCAGCTTTTGCACACCATCTTCCTCAAGCCCCAGATGCGTGGCGCCCTGAGAAATGCTGATGATCTTGGCATCGCTGGCGACGGCGGCTTTGAGTGCCTTATGCAGCGCCAACTCGAACCCGATGTCGCGATTACCCTTCAGGTCCTTGATCGGGAGAATCTTCGCTCCCGGCGCCACCCCTTGGACGCCACCCTCCGCGCCGGTGCCCGCAATAAGCGCGGCCATCTGCGTCCCATGACCATCGGTGTCGACATGAGCGCCCGTTGGAGCCTCGGTCACGTCGACACCTGGCAAAACCTGCCCTCGAAGTTCCGGCTTGGAAGCGTCAACACCCGAGTCGATCACCGCGACCGTTACACCGTCTCCCTTGCTGACCTTCCAGGCCTTCTCGATCTGCATGGCCCCGAAGTACCACTGAAGTGACCGCACGTCCTGAGCCACAGCCTGCGGCGCCGCGTAAGCCAGGGCCATACACACAAGGACGGACAAGGGGGCACACAACTGCATGCGCCGCCACAGGCCAAGGGGACGGACGTGCATCTCAGCGGCTCCTCGTTCTAATCCACAACCGGCGGAACCACGTTTCGGCGCCCCGCGGTCCAGGTCTCTTCGTCCTCGACCAGGTAGTCGGGCCGCTCCTGCGTACGGCCGTCCCCTCGGCGCTTCTGCTGAGCCGAGCCGGCCGCGCCGACAGGGCCCATCGCACCCGCCTGGCCACGGACGAGCCCGGAACCGCCCGGGGTGAACTCGGAACGGCTCTGCATCGAGGATCGAGCACCGCCCACCGCACCACCGGGCTGCGTGGTCAGTCGACGGCCGGCACCAGCGGCGCCCTGGCCGGGCATGCCACCGCCGACGGCTCCGCCGGGGTAGCCGCCCGCGCCCATGGGCCCACGCGTCATGCCGGCGCGCTCTTCGCCGATCACCATGCCCTGCGGCAGGCGCGGAGCCTTGGAGGAGCCGCTGACGGGAGCCGGCTTTCCGCCGACGATGCCTTCTCCTCCACCCATTCGGGGGACATCTGCACCGGCGGGAAAGGCGACACGGCTCGCTCGGCCTCCGCCAGACCTTCCTCCCTTGGAGTCACCACCAACGCCACGTAGAGACTTAGCGCCTCCACCTCCGTTGGCCACGGGCCCCGTTATGGGGGTCACCGGCACAGAGGGCGGCGGAACGACCATTTGCGCCGGAGGCGCAGGCGACACATGAATCGGCGCCGTGCTCGCCGGACGAAGCGATGTGTCCGGGAGTGGGGCAGGCGCCACGGTTGTTGAGTCGATAGAAGTGCCTGTGGAACGGTCAGCAGCAACAGTGTCCGGCAGTCGACGCTCCGACGCTCCAGCAACACCATCGATCCGCGCAGCGCCAACCCCTGGTGCGGTGCGGTTCGTCACAGCGGCCGCACCTACACCTGCGCCCCCTCCAATGGACGTCTGAGAGCCGGCGTTACCGAACCCAGGGCCACTCTCGGGCGGAGGAGGAAACATCGGCGGCTGCTGAGACATGATGTTCAGCCGCGACGCCTCGTAGAACGACGAGAGGCGAACCAGCTGCATCACCGCCTCCTGCCGCTTCGGCTCCGCCTCCTCGATCCGCTTCTTCTCCTTCTCCGCGTCGGCGTAGCACATCCCGTCCGGCTTGGGGACCGCCGCCTTCGCCGAGGCCAGTGCCGTGGCCGCGGTGGCCATCTCGCTGCCGACCTTGGTCGTGTAGACGCCCATGCGGAGCGTCTCCAGGGCCATGTCGTGGCCCCACTTGCGGAAGGACGACGCCGCTTCACCGCGCCACTCGACGCGGTCGACATAGCGCCGCAGGTCGTCGCCGATGCCGGTGATGGCCAGGCCCGCGTCGCTGAGCGCCTTGCCCGCGTTCGCGAGGTCGTCCGGCTTCGCGTCGGACACCATCGCATAGAGCTCTTCGAGTTTCTTGCCCTCGAACTCTCCGTAACCCATGTTCCCGTTCCCTCCCCTCAGCTGTACGCGTTGCCGGTGCCCGCGCCGCCGGTGTCGCCCTTGCCGGTGTTCGCGTCCGCCGTGTCCGTGCCACCGGTGCCGCCGGTGTCGGCCTTGCCACCGGTCCTCTGCCGCTCGTACACCTCGGCCGCGCGCTTCTGGATGGCCCGGAAGCGTGCCTCCTGGTCGGCGTCGATGTTGCCGTAACCGCGGTCGGATATCTGCACCGCGATACCGAGGGCCTCCAGCTGCTCCCCGAACGTCTGGGAGAGCGTCTGGAGTTCGGCGTGCACCTTGTCGTAGAGGCCGCCGAGGTCCTCCGCCGCGCTGAATCCCTTGCCGTAGGAGTGCCGGGAGACCTTCTGGCCGTCGATCTTGCTCTTGGCCGCCGGCGACTTCTCCAGATCGGCGATGATCTTGTCGATGCGGCCCTTGAACGCGGACAGCGTCTCGGCCTTGAGGGAGAGGTCCTCCCCGCCGACATCGCCGAAATTACGTCCCCCCATGCGAACCCCCTCGCCGCACCGCGCCGGTCACCGCGTTCATCCGCCCCGTCGCCTCGATCGTCTCAAACACAGTCAACAATAGTCTCAATTGCACTGCACAGCCGCTCATGAGCGGTCTCGCAACGGGCAGCTCCCCACCCCCAGCAGACACCCTAGAGGGAGCCTCTGACACGCACATGAGTACGGGTACCTAGATCCGGACTTCCCGTGCCGCGGCCGCCCGTGCCCGGCGCCGGCGCCAGTCCCGCAGCACGACCGCGGTGCCCGCGATGACCGTGATGAGGACCGCCGCACCACCCAGCACATACGTGGCCAGCCGCTCCCTGCGCTCCGCCGGCGTCTCCCCCAGCGTGAGCGCCGCCGGTTCGGGGTCGGCCGGGCCGTCGGACACGGCCGTGTCGGCGGTGGGCCGCTCCAGGGGCTTCTCGTCCTCGGTGAGGGCGCGGACGGGGTCGACGACGCCCCAGCCCACGAAGCGGTCGTGGCCCTTGACCGAGCGCTCGGCGGTCTGCTGGATCTGGGCGATCACCTGGTGCTGCTTCCAGTCCGGGTGCTTGGCGCGGATCAGCGCGGCGACCCCGGCCACGTACGGGGCGGAGAAGCTGGTGCCGTTGTCGACGCACTGGCCGCCCTTGGGCACCGTCGAGACCATGTCCACACCGGGCGCGGCGATGCCGACGAAGTCGCCGGACTGGGAGAACGGCGCGCGCTCGTTGTTGCGGTCGGAGGCGGCGACGGCGAGGACGCCAGCGTAGGCGGCGGGGTAGGTCTCCTTGATGTTGCCGTCGAGGCCGTCGTTGCCGGCGGAGGCGACGACGACGATGTCGGCCGCCTGGGCCTGTCGCACGGCGAGCGCGAGGTCGGAGTCCGGGCGCAGCGGCTTCGCGGTGTCCTGGGAGATGTTGATGACCCGCGCCTTCTTGTCGATGGCGTGCCGGATGGCCTGGGCGAGGGTCGCCGCGGTGCCGGTGCCCTTCTCGTCGTTCTGGCGGATGGGGATGATGGTGGACTCGGGGGCGAGGCCGACGAATCCGGTGCCGGCGCGGGGGCGGGCGGCGATGATGCCGGCCACCTTGGTGCCGTGGCCGACGGCGTCGTCCGTGCCGTCCTTGCCCTTTTCGATCAGGTCGGCGCCGCTGCCGGTGTCGACGGCCTCGGTGAGCTGGGGGTTGGTCTCGTCGACGCCGGTGTCGATGACGGCGACGCGGACCCCCTTGCCCTTGGTGTCCTGCCAGAGTTCGTCGAAGACGACCCTTTGCAGGGCCCAGGGGACGGCCTTGATCTGTTCCTTCATGGGGTACGTGCACTCGCCGCTGCCGTCCAGCGTCCACATGCCCGTACTGTTCGCGGCTCGCGGCCCACCCGTACGGTCGGCCGCCATCGCACCCGTACCGCTCGCCGCCGATGCGCCTGTCAGCAGTACGGCGGCCAGGGTCACCGTCATGGCTCGCGCCCCGGCCGTCCCACGCATGCTCGTCATCCGTTCTGTTCCTCCCCCGACTGCCACTACCGATCCACCGCTCTACCGCTGCCGCTCATCGACCGCGAGTCCGTCAGGAACTCTGCGGCTGCTTGGCGCTGTTGGTGTCGAGCCGGGGCCCCTTGGGCAGGAACTCGGACCAGTTCTCGGGGACGGGCACCGGCTTGACGTCCTTGTAGCCGAGCCGGGTCTGGGCCTGGTTGACGTTTCTGGCCTTCTCCTCGGCGGACAGCGGCTTGCCGTCGGAGCCGATCTTCGAGGTGTCCGTACTGCTGTCGTTGTTGGCCTGTACGGCGTAGCGCAGGCCGGTGTCGGTCACCAGGAAGATGGAGCCGGACTCGGTCTGGGAGCCCTGGAACTGGCGGTAGAGCAGCCCGGTGCCGGGGGTGACGTAGGCGCTGGTCGCGCCGTCGATGATCTTGGCGGGGTACTCGGTGCCGGCCCAGGTGGTCAGCTGCGTGGCGCCCTTGGCGTCCACGCCGTTGAGCACGGAGCAGACGGTGTCGCGGGCGCCGCTGCCGGTGCCGTTGGCCTGCGTGGGGACGCTGGTGGGCCAGCCGTTCTCGGCGGCGAACCACTGGGGGTCGTTCTCGGTGATGAACGAGGGTGTGCCGACGTCCTTAGGGCGGCCGTTCTGGCCGAGGGCCTTGGCGTCGGGGTTGCTGAGCAGCAGGCGGGCGACGAGGTCGGAGACGGGTGCGACCCGGCCGGGCAGCACGACGTACTGCTGCATCTGGTTGCCGGTCTGGGCGCGCAGGACCATGCCGACGCGGTTGAGGTCGCCGTCCAGGCCGGCGACGGCGGCGGGGGCGTTGAGCCGGCCCGGGAGCTTGGGGAAGGTGATCGGCGTGCCCTCGTGGAGGGTGGCGAGCCAGTCCTTGGTGACGCGCTGGGGCTGGGCGCCCTCGACGAAGAGGGAGCGCAGCAGGACCTGGTCGGCGGGCGAGACGCTCTCGCCCTTGGTGGAGCCGATGAGGTGGCGGGTGCCCTGGGGGGTGATCAGGTGGCGGGCGCCGTCGGGGCCCTCCACGTAGAGGGCGTCGCCGCCGCGCAGCTGCTCCTTGCCGCGGGCGAACTTGGCCTCGCGGTCGGCGAGGAGGAAGACGGCCTTCTGGACGGCCTTGCCGTCGCCGCCGGGCTGTTCGCAGGCGGCCCAGAGCTTGTTCTTGCCGGCTTCCTTGCCGCTGGGCATGCGGTCGGGCGCGTAGGGGATGCCGAGGGTGGCTCCACGCTGGATCTTGCCGCTGTCGAGCTCCCGCTCCGCCACCTTGATGACGGAGGACTTGTCGGGGTCGAGCAGGAGTTTGGCGGAGGCGAAGTTGAGCACCGGGTGGAGCCGGACCGTGTCGCCGGTCTTGAGGACGACATAGCGGGTCGTGGAGTCGCTGCCGATGATGACGTGCGCCCCGGGGGTGTCCCAGCCCTTGGGCGCCTTCGGTTTGAACATGCCCCAGGCCCCGAAGCCGGCCAGGATCAGCGCGCCGACGACCAGGCTCGGCAGTACGGCCTGCAGCGGCCTGGGGGCTCCCTCGTCCGTGCCCGCGGGGGACGGCTGAAGGAATGCCGCGATGGTCCGCTTCTTCGCGAAGGTGTAGGCGTTGAGCTCGTCCCGCCGTGATGCCATCTGCCGTTCTTCTCCCGATTGGTCGGCCGCTTCCCCCGGCCGTCGATGCCGGACCGAGCCCCTACTATGCCGGTGCGCGGGTGCGGCCCGCCGGTCGGGGCTCGGTTGGCGCCGCTCGGCCGCCCGGCGCGGCGGTTGGCCCGGCCGGAGCCGCGAAGGGCGCGCTTGCCTGCCGCTCTTCACGTTCGGGTACGGTGACCCACGGCCAATCGCACCGAGCGGCACCGGGTTCTAGGGCAACGTTTGACGTAAGGGGTCGTCCGGGGGATGAGTTCCGCGACACACACGCAGGGGCCCGCGGCAGCCGCCGGGGGAACCGCCGCCCTCCGTCGGCAGTCCCGGCCAGGAAATTTCGGTCCTTTCCGACTGCAACAGCTTGTTCTGCTGGAAACGGCCGCCGCGCTGCCGCTGGTGGCGTACGCCGCCGAGCGGGTGCTGCTGTGGCCGGCGGTGGCCGTCTCCGTGGCCGTGGTGGGGCTCGCGCTCGCCCGGCGGCGGGGCCGCCCGGCGCTGGACTGGCTGGCGACGGCAGGGGCCCTGCGGCGGCGCAACCGCCGTGCGGAGCCGGCGCCGCGCGGCACGGACCCGGCGCTCGTCCCGGCCGTCGAGTGCGATCCGGCGCTGCGCACCCTCGCCTTCACCGCCGGCGACCGGCGCACCGTAGGAATGATCGGGGACGGCACGTTCCTCTCCGTGGTCCTCCAGGTGCAGGGTCCCGCCACCGCGCTGCGCGGTGCCCGTACCGAACGCCCGCTGCCCCTCGATGTGTTGCACCAGGCGCTGGACGTCGACGGCATCCGTCTGGAGTCGATCCAGGTCGTTCAGCACACCCAGCCCGCGCCCGCGCCGCATCTGCCGGCCCAGTCGGTGGCCGCGCGCAGCTACGCGCCGCTCCAGGAGCGGTCCGGGGCGCCCGCGGTGCGGCTGACGTGGGTCGCGCTGAAGCTCGATCCGCAGCTGTGCCGGGAGGCGGTCGAGGCGCGGGGCGGGGGTGTCGAGGGCGCCCAGCGGTGTCTGGTGCGCGCGGCCGACCAGTTGGCGAGCCGGCTGGCGGGGCTGGGCTTCCGGGCCTCCGTACTGGACGAGGACGAGCTGGTGACCGCGGTGGCCACCTCGGCCTGTGCCAGTCCTGTCGCGACCGCGCAGTGGGCGCGGGCCGGCCAGCCCTCGCGCCGTACGGTCGAATCGGCCCGCTCCTGGCGGTGCGACGACCGCTGGCACACCACGTACTGGATCGCCCGCTGGCCGCAGCTCGGCTCGGGCGGTGCCGCGCTGCCCCAGCTGGTGGCGCTGCTGACCGCCACTCCGGCGCTGGCGAGCACCTTCAGTCTCACTCTGGGCCGGGGGGCGGGCCGGGCGCCGGCGATCACCGGTCATGTCCGTATCGCGGGGCGCAGCGACGACGAACTCGTGGCGGCCCGGCGGGAGCTGGAACGGGCCGCGCGCGGGGTGAAGGCGGGCCTGGTGCGCCTGGACCGCGAGCAGGTGCCCGGTCTGCTCGCCACGCTGCCCCTGGGAGGTGCTCGTTGATGGCCGCTTCGACCGGCATGCCGCAGGCCGGCTCGGCGCGGACCGGCTCGGCGCCGGCCGTGCCCGCGCCCCGGCCGGACGCCGACGACGACCGGCGCCGCCGGTTCGGGTTCGGTCTGCTCGGGCCCCGGCGGGAGCGCCATGTGCTGCCGCTGGAGCAGCTCGGCGCGCTCGCCCTGCCCGTCGGTGACGACGGGGTGGTGGCCGGGGTGGACGCGGGCGGCCGGCCGGCCGTGCTCGGCTTCCACCACCCGGTGCCGTACGACGTGGTGCTGGTGGGCGGTCTGTGGACGGCGCAGGTGCTGGCCCTCCGTACGGCCGCGACCGGTGCCCGGGTGGCCGTGGAGAGCGGCCGCCCGCAGGTCTGGTCGAACCTGGTGCAGGCGGCGGGCGGCGGACAGCCCTGTATGACGCTGCACGACGTGGGGCGGGTGCCGCCGCAGGGGCCGTCGGTCGGCAGCCCCGTTCTGGTGGTGCGCGACTGCGGCATGCGGCCGCCGAGGGGCCGGGTGACGGCGCTGCCCTGGCAGTCCGTGCTGACGCTGCTGCCCTATCTCAGTCCGGTCGCGCCGCGGCTGCTGGAGAACGCGGATCTGGTGGGCGTTCAGCGGGTGTCGCCGGACGAGGCCGCGCAGATCGGCCGCATCCTCGGGCTGACGGCCGCGGAGGTCGAGGGGCTGTCCTCGCTGCCGGACGGCGTGACACTGTGGTGCACGCGCCGCGACCGGCAGTTCGTGGCCACCCAGCCGACGGACGCGGAGTCCGGGCTGCTGGGCGCGCCGCGGCGCATCGACTGACGGCGCCACCGGCCGCGCGCCACCGGCCGCGCGCCGGCGACCGCGCCCGTCGGCCAGGCGCCGGAAGGCGATGCGGCGGAGGAGGACGCGGCGGCGGGCACAAGGGCGGCGGCCGTCCGTACGGAGGCCGGGCCGCGCGGCTCACGGCGTCGCAACGGTGCGACGCGGCGGGGGACGTGACGCCGTACTGCTGCCCGGGAGGCGCCCCGCACCCGTGATGGGCGGTCATGTCGGGCTTGTCCGGGCCCGTTCTCACGGTGCGGCACTCCGGTGTGACCGCGGGTCAGCGCCGGGCCCGACGCTCCGCGGGGCGGCCCCGGCCCGGCCCGGCACGGGATGACGCACCGGACCCCCGGGTGATTAGGCTGGGCCCAGCCATGGGGGGTGTCACACGGACGGCCGGGTCGCCGGCGCACGACAGCCCAGTCACGGCACAACAGGGGTGCAGGACCACACCAGGAGGCATTGTGAGCAGCGATCGGGACGAGATCCGCGCGGGCGGAAGCACACCCGGCGAGGATCGGTCCGACGCGGAGCCCGAGCACACGGGCGAGTTCACCATCGACTACACCCCGCCCGCCTGGTACACGCAGAACGCGCCCGGTACGGCCGCCGGTGACGCGGGCTCGGAGCGGGGCCCGGCGGGCGGCGGCGAGGACGCGGCTGCGGGACCCGCGGTCCCGGTGCCGGTTCCGGCCCCCGTGTCCCCTCCGCCGCCCACGGGCGACCCGCTGCCCATTCCCGCGCCGACCGGCGCGCCCCTCGCGGTGACCGGCACGCCGGGCCCGGGAGCCGAGCCCGTGGGGCCCTCGGCGCCCCCTTCCTCTCCGGCGGAGGCCGCCCTGGACGCACCCCGTACGGACGGGGCCGACGGTTCCCGGGAGAGTGGTGCGGACGGTGTCGGCACGGCCTCGACCCGTACGGATGACTCCGGCGCCACGTCCGACAGTACGGCTGACTCCGGCGCGGCCTCGACCCGTACGGACGACTCCGGCGCAGCCTCGACCCGTACGGACAACGCCGGCGCGGCGTCCGACAGTACGGATGACTCGGGCGCAGCCTCGATCCGTACGGGTGACGACGTCCCGTCCCCTGAAGGCGACGGCAGTTCCGCCGTGGAGCCCTCCGCGCCGCAGGCCGGGCCGACCGGCGCCCTGATCAGTGAGCGCACCATGCGCTTCACCGCGGCCGCCGTGCAGCGCGAGATCGACCAGCGGGTGGCCGCGGCAGCCGCCGCCAAGGGCGAGAGCGCTCCGGGCGCCGACGCCACGGCGGACGGCCACGACGCGGCCGAGACCCGGCCCGGCGACGCCCCGGCCGACAGCGCCCCCTCCCTCGCGAAGGCCGACGGCGGCTCCGCCGGCCGCACGGACGGCGCCGGCACCACCACGGGCGCGGGCACCGCCCCCGAGGGCGCGGGCGACCGCTCCTCGGTCGAGTCCGCCCCGGCCGACGGCGAACCGCGCGACGCCGTCCCCTCCGCACAGGCTCAGGACGACCCGGCATCCGTACGGTCCGCCGGCGCCGCGCCGCAGCCGCCCGAGCAGGGCCCGGCACCGCACCCCGCGGACGCCGCCCCGGCGGCCGGAGCCTGGCCGCCGCCCCACCCGGCGCCCCCGAACGCGCTGCCGCCGCTGCCGCCGTCCTTCGAGGCCGCCGACCCGCAGCAGGCCCCCGGCGCGCCCGCCGCGCCCATGGCGGGGAACCCGGCCGTGAACCCGGCCGGGCCGCAGGGCGGTTACGGCTTCCCGCACCCCGGCGCACCGGGCGCCCCCGGCCCCGCGGCGGAGAACGGCCCCCTGGGCCAGCAGCCGCCCGCGCAGCCCGTCGCGCCCCCGGCGCACGCCCCGGCCGCGGGCCCGCAGGGCGCCCCGCTGCCGCCGTACGCGGGCCCCTGGCAGCCCCAGCAGGCCCCGGGCGCCCCCGCTGCCCAGCCCGGCTTCCCGCCGCACGCCCCGCAGCCGGGCCCCGACGGCCAGGCCGGTCCGCCGGTGCCCGGCGCCCCGCAGGGCGGCCACGCGCCCGGATACGGCTTCCCGCACCCCGGCGGCGCCCCCGGCGCCCCGGCCTTCCCCGGCGCTCCCGGGCACCCCGGTCAGTCACAGCAGCCCGGCCTGTCGCCGCAGCCCGGCGCGCCCGCCGCCATGGCCCAGCAGGGCGCCCCCGGCCAGCCGCCCGCCCCGTACGGGCAGCCCGGCTACGGCTACCCCCAGCAGACCGGCACGCCCGGCTTCCCGCCCGCCCCGCACGGCGCCACCGGCCCGAACGCCCCCCAGGGCGCGCCCGGTTGGCCCCAGGGTCCCGGGGCGGGGCAGCCCGGCCCGGCAGCCGGAGAGGGCGGCGCGCCGCAGGGCGCCCCGCAGCCGTTCCCGCAGCAGGGACAGAACCACCCGGGACAGCCGCAGTACGGACAGCCCCACCCCGGGCAGCCGCAGTACGGGCAGCCCGAGCCGGCGCAGGCGCCGCAGGGTGAGGGGCAGGGGCAGCCCGGAGGCCAGGAGCAACCGCCCTCGCCCCTGCAGCAGCCGCTGCCGCCGCAGCAGCCCGAGGCGCGGGACGCCGCCCCCGCGGGCCCCGTGGACCCGCGCACCGGCGGCTGGCCGTCCGTCACGCCCGAGCAGCGCCAGCGCTCCGTGCACGGGGCGCCGCTGGGCTACACCGCGGCCGTGGAGCTGTCGTCGGACCGGCTGCTGCGCAACACCAAGCAGAAGCCCAAGAGCAAGAACCCCGCGGGGGGTTCGCGGTTCAAGTTCGGCGGCAAGGCGGCGGAGGCCGAGCGGCAGCGCAAGCTGGAGCTGATCCGCACGCCCGTACTGTCCTGCTACCGCATCGCGGTCATCAGCCTCAAGGGCGGCGTCGGCAAGACGACGACCACCACCGCCCTGGGCTCGACGCTCGCGAGCGAGCGCCAGGACAAGATCCTCGCGATCGACGCCAACCCGGACGCCGGCACGCTGGGCCGCCGGGTGCGCCGGGAGACGGGCGCGACGATCCGCGACCTGGTGCAGGCGATCCCGTACCTCAACAGCTACATGGACATCCGCCGGTTCACCTCGCAGGCGCCCTCCGGTCTTGAGATCATCGCCAATGACGTGGACCCGGCGGTCTCCACGACCTTCAACGACGAGGACTACCGCCGGGCCATCGACGTGCTCGGCCGGCAGTACCCGATCATCCTCACCGACTCCGGCACCGGGCTGCTGTACAGCGCGATGCGCGGAGTACTGGACCTCGCCGACCAGTTGATCATCATCTCGACGCCGTCGGTCGACGGCGCCAGCAGCGCCAGCACCACCCTCGACTGGCTCTCGGCGCACGGCTACGCCGATCTGGTGCAGCGCAGCCTCACGGTGATCTCCGGGGTCCGGGAGACCGGCAAGATGATCAAGGTCGAGGACATCGTGTCGCACTTCGAGACGCGCTGCCGGGGCGTGGTGGTCGTGCCCTTCGACGAGCATCTGTCGGCCGGCGCCGAGGTCGACCTCGACATGATGCGGCCGAAGACGCGCGAGGCGTACTTCCATCTCGCGGCGCTGGTGGCCGAGGACTTCGTGCGGGCGCAGCAGGAGCAGGGGCTGTGGACCGCGGACGGCAACCCGCCGCCGCACATGGCGCCGCCGATGCCGGGCCAGGTCTCCCCGCAGCCGATGCCGGGCACGCCGTACGGCGGTCCGCAGCCGGGCGCCGCCGGCGACCCGGGTCAGCCGGGGCACCCGGGCCAGCCCGGGCACCCCGGGCAGATGCCGCAGCCGCAGGGGCACCCGCCGTACGGTCAGCCGCCCATGGCGCCCGGGCAGATGCCGGCGCCCGCGCCCGGTCAGCCGGGGGGCTACCCGCAGCAGGGCTGGCAGCAGCCGCAGCAGCCGGGCGGTTACGGGTTCCCGCCGCCCGCCGCGCCCCAGCAGTAGTCACAGGCTGCGGAAGAGGCACACGAACGCGAAAGGGGCGCCGTCCTCCGGCCGAGCCGGGGGGCGGCGCCCCTTCGCACGTTCTCGCGCGTTCGCCGTCCGGTGCCGGACGCCGGCTGCCGGGCGCCAGGTGTCCGGGCGCCAGGTGTCCGGCCTCGTACGACGGGCCGATCCGGCGCGTCAGCGCTCCTCGCGCCGCGCCCTGGCCGACTCATGCGCGTCGATCAGCACCCGCGCCCGCTTCACATCGTCCGCGATGCCCTCCAGCAGCGCGTCGATCGTGGCGAACTTCTTCTGGCCGCGCAGATAGGCGAGGAAGTCCACGGCGACATGGAGCCCGTAGAGGTCGAGGCCCTCGCGGTCGATCGCGTACGCCTCCACCGTGCGCTCGGTGCCGTCGAACTGCGGGTTGGTGCCCACCGAGATGGCCGCGGGCATCGACTCCCCGTCGACCTCCAGCCAGCCGGCGTAGACGCCGTCGGCCGGGATCGCGGTGTGCGGCAGCGTCTCGACGTTGGCGGTCGGATAGCCCAGCTCCCGGCCGCGCTGCGCGCCCCGCACCACCACGCCCTCGACGCGGTGCGGACGGCCGAGGATCTCCATCGCGCCGGTCATGTCGCCCTCGGCGACCAGGCGCCGGATCAGGGTCGAGGAGAACGGCTCGCCGCCGCCCGCGGTGCCCCGCTCGAACAGGTCGACGACCTCGACGGCGTAGTCGTAGGTCTCGCCGAGTTCGGCGAGGGAGGCGACGGTGCCGGCCGCCCGGTGGCCGAAGCGGAAGTTGGGGCCCTCGACGACGACCTTGGCGTGCAGCTTGTCCACCAGCACCTTGACGACGAAGTCGGCGGGCGAGAGCTTGGAGAACTCCGCGGTGAACGGCAGGATCAGCACCGCGTCGACGCCCAGCTCCGCCATGAGCTCGGCGCGCCGGTGGTGCGGGGCGAGCAGCGGCGGGTGGCTGCCGGGGCGCACGACCTCGCTGGGGTGCGGGTCGAAGGTCACCACGACCGACGGCACGCCGAGCTCGCGGGCGCGGGCGACCGCGCGGCCGATGAGGAGCTGGTGCCCGCGGTGCACGCCGTCGTAGGAGCCGATGGTGACGACGCTGCGTCCCCAGTCCTCGGGGATGTCCTCCAAGCCACGCCAGCGCTGCACTGTGACCGCTCCTCGCCCGAACCTGTGTAGGTGATGCCTATGGATTGCGCAGGTCTAAGACTGCCATGCCGGGTGGCGGCGGCCCGCATCGGTATCCGTCCCCGCAGGTGGGAGGGGTTGAGCGGCGTGGTCGCGGGCGGTCGGGGGCGCTAACTCGGCGGTGCCGCCGGGCGGTGGCGGTACGAGGCGGGCCGGTGGGGCGCAGCGGGCGGCGGGGATGGGCGGGCCGGCGGCGCCGGAACGTGAGCCGGAAGCGGAGCCGGCACCAGGAGTCCTGAGCTCGACCGCCGCGCGCGGATCGACGGCAGTACGGGCGTCGGCCTCCTGACCGCCGTTCGTACGGGCGCTGGCGCCCGGCCCCTCGTCCGTACGGTCGTCCGTCCCGCCGCCGCCGTCCGTACGGAGGCCGCTCCCCCACGCCTCGTCCGTACGGGCGTCGCTCCCCCACGCGCCATCAGTACGGACGTCGGGGAGCGTTCGGGGCGCGGGGCCGGCGAGGCCGGGGGCCCCCGCCGGGCGACGGGCCGGGCGACCGGGGCCCTCCTCGGCCAGGGTCTCCACCATGGCGCGCGCGCCGGGGCCAACGACCGGCGCCCACTCCGCGGGGGCCGAGCCCAGCCAGCGCCGCACCAGCCGTGCGAAGCCGGGAACCTCGCGGGCCAGCTCGACGATGCGGCGGTCGAAGCAGGCGGCGCCCTCGGGCGTGCGGACCAGCAGCATGCCGGTGCGGTGCACCAGATCTCGCGTCCGGACCTCGGGCCGGCGGGCGGAGGCCCGGGCCACCGCGCTGAGCAGCGCGTCCAGGACGGCGGGGTCGCGCTCCTGCCGGCCGAACTCCTCGTGCTCCAGCAGCACCTCCAGCAACTCCTGCCGCAGGGGCCGCGAGATCCGGGTGCCGGGCGCCGCGAGCACCGGGGCGAACGCGCACCGCACCTGCGGCGGATGGTTCCTGAGCAGGGCACTGACCAGGGGGAAGAGCACCGCCCTGGCCTCCGGCCCGTGCTCCAGGCGGCGGTCGACATAGGCGGCCGCGTGCACCGCGTCGGCCGGCCGGCTCGCCACGTGCTCGCGCACCAGCGTCGCGACGCGCCGCGCCAGTGCCGGGGTGCGCACCTGGGCGAGCGTGTCCAGCACCTCGCCCACGACGCCGCCCTCGGCGCCCTCCGCCGCCTCGGCGAGACGGGACCGGAAGGCCGCGAGCACCGCGTCGGGGTGGCTGTCCAGCGCGGGCGCGAGGGCCTTGGGCGGCAGATGCGGGTCGCCGGCGGCGAACCGGTCCAGCGCCTGCGGCAGATGACGGGCGCGGCTGTCCGGGTCGAGCACGAGGAGCGCGAGGGCCGCGCCGTGCAGCGTGCAGTCGGTGGGGCGGGCCAGCATGGCGAGCGCGGCGTACCGGAGGATCTCCCGGTCCGCGGCCGTCCGCACGTGCGGGGCGGCGAGCAGCCCGTACGCGGCGGCGGCCACATGGCGTTCGACCCGCTCGTCGTGGGCCCAGCGGTCTATGGCCCGGCACACGGCGGAGGGCTCGTCCTCGGCCAGCGCGGCCAGCAGTTCGTCGGCGCGCGGGTGGGCGGCGTCCACCAGCGCCTCGGCGAGGTCGTCGACCGCGCGGTGGCGGTGGGTGTGCAGCAGCGCCTGGGCCGCGGCGGCGACGGTGAGCGGGACGGGCGCGGCGTGCAGGGGCCGGTCGTCGTCGAACCAGCGGCACAGCAGCGGCTGTACGGTCTGCGGGTCCGCGCAGAGCAGCCGGCCGACCGTGTCGATGAACCGGCCGGGCCGGCCGCCGGGGCGCGCGGCGGCGGTCGGTGGCTTCGAACGGGTGGGCCTCGACGACTTCGGGCCCTGGTTCTGGACCCGGCTGGCCC
>NZ_JBPQTV010000028.1:0-36096 GCF_051386515.1 Streptomyces sp. URMC 123
CGGCCGTCTCACGGCCGCGGCCCCTGTACGTCGCGGGTCGAACGCCCGTCGTCGCCGTGGTCAGGCGCGGTCGGGCGGGGCCCGGCGGGGGCGAGGCGCGTCAGGCGCCGGTCACCTGGGCGAGCTTTCGCCCGGCCTTGAGGTAGACCGTGCCGGCGCCGGCGTCGAGACCGGCGCCCGCCAGGGCCTCGGCCACCACCTCGGCGAGCGGCCGCAGCGCGTCCGCCTCGCTCAGTACGGTCGACTGCTGGCCGCCCTCGGTCTCGAGGACCAGCCGCAGACCGTTCTGCTTGGCGACCCGGCGCGCGGCCGAGGCGCTCGGCTGGAAGCCCAGCACCTTGCTGATCACCGCGGTGATCGCCTCGGTGCCGTGCTCGGCGGCGTCCACCACGGGCAGCGACTCGACCTCGGTGAAGGACTTCTTGGAGAACTGCGCCACGAAGCCCGCGCGGGCCGCCATGGCCGCCTCGACGCCGTACAGCGCCGCGACGACCTCGCCCGCGAGCACCTTCTTGAGGTCCATCGGGTGCAGCGACCGCTCCTCGACGCGGGAGAGCGCCAGGGCGATCTCCTCGTCGGTCCACTCGGTCCACGCCTTGAGGTACGGCTCCATCAGCCGGTCCGGGACCGACATGATCTTGCCGAAGACGTCGTCGGCCGGGGCGGTCAGGCCGACGTAGTTCCCCTTGGACTTCGACATCTTCGCGCCGGTGCCGTCGGTGCCCTCGATCAGCGGCATGGTGACGACGAGCTGCGGCTTCTGCCCGCGCAGCTCCATCAGCTTGCGGCCCATCTGGAGGTTCAGCAGCTGGTCGGCGCCGCCCAGCTCCACATCGCACTCCAGCGCGACGGAGTCGAGCCCCTGGGCGATCGGGTACAGCAGTTCTGTCATCGTCAGGCCGGAGCCCGCCGCCAGCCGGTTGCGGAAGTCCTCCCGCTGGAGCAGCTGCGACACCGGCACCTGGGCGAGCAGCCCCAGCAGCTCCGGGAACGTGTACGGCGCCAGCCACTCGCTGTTCTGCCGGAAGCGGACCTTCTCGAAGTCGAAGAACGGCCGCACCTGGTCGCCGTAGCCCGCCAGGTTCCGTGCGATGTCCTCATCGGTCAGCGGCGGGCGCTCCGCCGTACGGCCCGTGGGGTCGCCGATCTTGGCCGTGAAGTCACCGATGATCACCGTGACGTCGTGGCCCATGCGCTGGAACCGGCTGAGGATGATCATGGGTACGGCGTGGCCCAGGTGCACATCGGCCGCCGTCGGGTCGATGCCCAGCTTGATGTGCAGACCCGTGCCGGCCGCCCGGCGCTCCTCGATCCGCTCCGCCAGCTTGTCGGCGCCCGGGAGCACCTCCACCGCACGGGCGGCGATCAGCTCGGCCTGTTCCTTCGCCGACAGATCCGACAGGTCCAGATAGCGCCTCGCCTTGGTCTCGCTGAGCAGCCGCTGCACGGCCGAGTCGGAGGAGAGGTCCTGCGCCAGCAGTGCGCTGGCGCGCGCGACGGAGTCGCCGAGGCGTGTCATCGTGACGTTCCTGTGGATGGTGGTCGGACAAAGGACAGGTCGAGTCTATTTGCTCGGGCCGCGGCCGGGCGCCGAGTGACGCCGCGTGACGCCGGGATCGGACGCCCTGGCGCGCAGAACGGGCACAGAGCGGGCACAGAACGGTGCGATGGCCCCTGCCGCACACAGAGCCGCGTACAGAACTGCCGCGATCAGACGCCCTGGCTCACCGAGCTCATGTTGAAGTCCGGCACCCGCAGCGCCGGCATCACCGCGCGGGTGAACCAGTCGCTCCACTCGCGCGGTAGGGTCGGCTCGCTCCGGCCCGCCTCGGTCGCCCGGCCCAGCAGATCCACCGGTGACTCGTTGAACCGGAAATTGTTCACCTCGCCGACGACCTCGCCGCCCTCGACCAGATAGACGCCGTCCCGGGTCAGCCCGGTGAGCAGCAGCGTGGCCGGGTCCACCTCGCGGATGTACCACAGGCAGGTCAGCAGCAGCCCGCGCTCGGTGGTGGCGACCAGTTCCTCCAGGGAGCGCTCGCCGCCCGCGTCCAGGATCAGGTTGTCCGTCCCGGGGGCCAGCGGCTGGCCGGTCAGCTCCGCGGTGTGCCGCGTGGTGATCAGATGGGCCAGCTCCCCGTCCCGCAGCCAGTTCGTCGGCCCCAGCGGCAGCCCGTTGTCGAACACCGAGGCATCGGCGCCCGAGGCGTGGGTCAGCACGAACGGCGCACACTCCAGCCCCGGCTCGTACGGGTCGCTGCGCAGGGTCAGCGGCAGTTCTGAGAGCTTCTCACCGATCCGGGTGCCGCCGCCCGGCCTGCTGAAGACCGTACGGCCCTCGGCCGCGTCCCGGGCCGACGCCGACCACTGCTGATAGATCAGCAGATCGGCCACGGCCGTCGGCGGCAGCAGGGTCTCGTAGCGGCCCGCGGGCAGCTCGATCCGCCGCTCGGCCCACGCCAGCCGGTGTGCCAGTTCGGCGTCCAGGGCCACCGGGTCCACATCGGTGAAGTCGCGGGTGGCCCGGCCGGCCCAGGCCGACCGGGTGCGGTCGGGCGACTTCGCGTTGAGCTCCAGGGTGCCCGTGGGCTGGTCGTGGCGCAGCCGCAGCCCCGTCGAACTGCCCAGGTAGCTGGAGACGAGCTGGTGGTGGGCGAAGCCGTACAGCTCCCGGCCGCCCGCCGCCGCACGGGCGAACGACTCGCCCAGGGCCGGC
This sequence comes from Streptomyces sp. URMC 123, assembly GCF_051386515.1. NCBI lineage: Bacteria > Bacillati > Actinomycetota > Actinomycetes > Kitasatosporales > Streptomycetaceae > Streptomyces > Streptomyces sp. URMC 123. Next base: position 2,717 of record NZ_JBPQTV010000028.1, read on the forward strand.
GCGAAGGAGGCGAACACTCCGGAGGAGGTCTCGGCCGGGGCGTCGGTGAAGTGGGGGGAGGAGGGCACCCCGGACACCAGCGGCTGCGCGTCCTCCGCGGGGCCGGCGTCCCGGGCGGCCGCCTCGGCGGCCCGCACCAGCGGCTCCAGGTCGTCGGCGGTCACCGCGGACCGGGAGACCACACCGCTGGCCGTGCCCTGGCCGCCGTCGACCGTCGCGATGACGGTCAGGGTGCGGCCCCGGGTGACGCCATTGGTGGTCAGCGCGTTGCCCGCCCAGCGCAGATTGGCGCTCGACTCCTCGTCGGCGATCACGACGCAGCCGTCGGCGCGCGAGAGGTCCAGGGCGCGTTCGACGATCTCGTGCGGTGCGGTGCTGCGCGGGCTCATACTGCACTCCTTGTGTTCCCCCCGGGGCGGTGTCCCCGGGCACCCCCGGCTCCGGTCGCGCGGCGCGGAGGTGTGGGCATCGTTGTGGCGGCGTCCTGGTCGGCTGCGGCCCGGCGGCCGCTCGCGCGGCGCTCACGAGAACGGGGCTCTGCCTGAGCGCAGAGACTACCGGGCGGTTCGCCGGCGCCGGATGCCGCGCCCGAACTGCGGGGCGCCGGTTGGGCGTACGGCTGCCTGCGGTGCGGCAGTACGGTGCGCGGGCTGTCCGCGGGTTGGGCATCAGTACGGTGCGTGGGCTCGGCTGCTCCGGCGGGCGTCGGGCAGTGCGCGGCGCCGGCAATTCTCAAGGCGCCGGGGCGCCACCGTCGTCGGGCCGCCAGATCCAGGGCGTCGCGTCCGGCCCCCACCCCACCGCACACAGCCGGTGCATCGCGTCCACCACCAGCGAGGCCGTGCCCACCGGGGAGCGCTGCGCGGCGGAACGCCTCGGCGCGGTGCCGCCGAAGACGTCCGCGAGCCGCAGCTCTCCGTCCATGCCGCGTCCCACCACCACCAGCGCGCTCCGCCCGCCGGGCCGGGGCAGCGCGAAGGCGGTCAGGTCGCCGTACCCCGCGAAGCCCCGCAGCCCCGGGGCGTCCACCGGCTCGGCGCGGTCACCGGCCGCGAGGCGGAACGCGAGCGGCTCCTCGGCGGCCGGGAGCCGGTAGACCAGGGTGAGGTCCCCGTCGGGCCCGCAGGCCGCGCCCACCGGGCCGCCACCGGGTCCGGGGAGCCCCGTCAGCGGCCGGAAGCGGACCGGCCCGCCGGGAGCGTCCTGGCTCCAGTGGTGCACCGTGTCGCGGCCCGCACCGAACACATGGACGCGGCGGCGCCGGTCCAGGACGACGGTGAGGCCGTCCTGGATCTCCTCGCCGCCCAGGTCCCGCCACGCCCCCCACGCGCCGCCCGGCTCGCGCACCCGGCAGGCCAGCCCCTTGGCCGCCGTACGGACGAAGAGGTGGACCCGCCCGTCGGGGGTCGGGACCGCCACGGGCACGCCGACGCGGCGCCCGAGTGCGGCCGTGCGCTCGGGGCCGCCCAGGCCGGCCCAGGCCTCGAACGGGCCGCCCGGCGAGCGCTGTTCCAGCACGGCGATCTCGCGCCGGTCGGGCCGCCCCCGGCCCTCCAGCACGGCGAACCGCAGGGCGAACAGCAGCCGCCGTCCGGCGGAGTCCACGACCGTGGCGAGCGCGGGGGCGAGCGGCCCGCCGCCGAGGGGCAGCGGCTCGCCCCACCGGCCGCTGCCCGGCGAGGTCTCCCGCCAGCGCACGGCCCGCGTGCCCAGGACCCCGTACGCCTCCAGCCGCCCCGCGCGGTCGACGGCCGCAACCGGCCCCGCGCCGGGATAGCGGTGGTGGGTGGAGCGAATCCAGCCCTTGCGGTTGCGCAGCGGGCGGTCGCCACCCTGCCCGTAGTCGCCGCAGCCGGCCGCGTTGCCGCACTGCCAGGACGGGTCACCGCCGTACGCGGCGACCAGGCGGTGCTTCTCCGCGACGACCCGCGGCGGCAGATTGTGCGGCCAGCGCTGGTTGTAGTAGCCCCGGAACGCGATGGCGTGGACGTACGGCGGGCGGTCGGCGCGCTGCCGGGCGGCACCGGCGGCCCACTGGGCGAGCGCCTTCCATGTGAACAGCGCGGTCGGGGTGTGGTCCCGGTGGTCCGAGCAGCCGCCGTAGTCGTTGTCCTTGGGGTGCGCGGCGTCGTGGACCTGGAAGTCGGGATCGGGGTCCAGGGTGTGCACCACGGTCGGCTCGAACCGCCGCATGAGGGCGAGCAGTACTGTCACCAGGGTCCGGTGGCGATACGTACTGACGGTCGTGCACGGCGAACCGGTGGCGACCAGGGTTTGCATGACCGCGTCCGGGCGCGCCCAGAGATGGGGCAGCCGCACGTCGCCGGGTGAGTGCATGGCGATATTGAGGAAGATCAGCCGAACCCGGCGGTCTCCGACGACGAGCTGATTGGTCTCGGCCCGCACCCCGCCCGGCAGGCCCATGACGGACCTCTCCCAGGGGGTGAAGCGGTGTGCGCCGACCATCTCGGCATAGGCCTGGCGCAGCCCCTGGTGGCGGGCGGAGGAGTAGGCGGCCCTGTCCCGTACGACGGGCTCGGGCATGCCCGCGACCCAGTTCCGGCCGAGCGCCTCACCGGCCGTGACGTACACGGAGACGACGGGCACGCCCGCCTCGGCCAGCCGCAGGGTGTCCGGGTTCGTGAAGTAGAGATCGTCGTCCGGGTGGGCCATGACGTTCAGCAGCGACGGCGGCGTCGCCTCGGGGCCGCGGGGACGGGTGACGCCCGGCCCGCCCACCGGGACGAGGGCCCCGCCCGAAGTGCTCCACAGGCTCGGCAGGCAGAGGGCCGCGCCGGCGCCGGCGATGCCGCTGAGGACGGCCCGGCGGGCGATCTGCGGGGAGCGGCCCCTGTCGGTGGGCGCGGGCATCAGTCAGTCGCCGGAAGGGCGGACGGAGTTGACCGAGATGATGGGAGGGGAGCGGGAAGTTGCGCCTGGAGGGGACCCGGAAGGGTGACGGACAGATCGCCGGACCTCGTGACGTACGGACGGACCCCGCGGACCGTGGGGTGCGCCTCCACCCGGTGCCGGTCGGCGAGATCGGCGAGGTCGCCGATGATCCGTCCGATCCGGATCGGCGCGGCGCCCGGCGCCCGGCGCAGCGCCAGGTCCCAGACCGGCCTCGGACCGTCTCCTGGCCCCAGGCCCGCGCTCGGCCCCGTACTGCTCCCGGCCTCGGTCAGCCGGTCGTACGGGACGTGTACCCGAAAGCGTGAAGCGTCCAGGGCCTCGGCGCTCACCGAGACCGGGGACGAGGAGCCCGTACGCGGAGCGGCGATCACCACGGGGGCGCCGTCCGGCGCGAGTGTCGCCCCGTACACCGTGCCCTCCACCGTGAAACCGTCGCCGCCCATGCGCAGGGTGCGCGCCTCGGCGTGGGCGGGGCGGTGCCAGGTTCGCAGCGCCAGATAGCCGTCGGTGGTCGGGTACGGCACCCACCAGGTGAACGGCGCGCCCGGCAGCGGTTCCAGGGAGAGCAGGCCCTTGCCCTCGGCGAGGTCGCAGACCACCCGGCGGCGGCCCCTGTCCCCGGCGCGGACCACGTGCAGATCCCACCGCCCCTCGCCCAGGCGCAGCTCGCGGCGGCGCAGAACGGCGGTGTGGGGGCCGGTCCCGCCGGCCGGGGGCACGAGCGGCACACGGATCACCTCGCCGCTCCCGCGCCGCGTGACGGTGAGGGTCGACCTCTCGCCGTCGACGCCCTCGCCGCTCACCGAGACGACGACGTCGCCGGCGGCGTCGACGCGGCAGCAGGCCACGGGGCGCAGAGGCGTGAGCGGCGGCCCGGTCACCCCGGCCACGACCCTGAAGCCCCGGCGCAGGGGCCGGACGGCGCGGCCGACGGCACGGCGCAGGGGCCGGATCGCGCCACCGACAGTACGGCGGGCCGCCCCGCCGCCGGCAGCCGGTACGGAGTCGGTGGTCGCTCGTACGGGACCAGTGGCCTGCGGTGCGGAGCCGTCGGCCGCCCGTACGGAGCCGTCGGCAGCCGGTGCGGAGCCCGCCTCCCGCAGTGCGGAGCCGTCGGCCGCCCGTACGGGACCAGTGGCCCCCGGTGCGGAGCCGTCCGCCATCCGTACGGGGCCCGCGGCCCGCAGTACTGAGCCCGTGGCCGTGCGGGCGCGAGGGCCGCCGAGGTCGTCGATCAGCGCGAGATAGGCGTCGGCGATCCGTTCGGGCGCGTAGCGCGCGGCCGAACGGCGGGCGCGCGCCCCCAGGGCGGCGCGCAGCTCACCGTCCTCGATCAGCGTGAGCAGCCCCTGGGCGATGGCGTCCGCGCTGATGGGGACGAGGAGGCCGTCCTCGCCCTGCGTGATGATCTCGCGTGGGCCGTGCGGGCAGTCGGTGGAGACGACGGGCAGGCCGCACTGCATGGCCTCCACGATCGTCATGCCGAAGGACTCCTCCCGGGAGGTCACCGCGGCGATGGAGCCCTTGGCCCACTCGGTCTCGAGCGGCGAGCGGGCCCCCATGAGGGTGAGGGAGTCGTTGAGCCCGAGGCGGTCGATCTGCTCCCGCAGCCTGTCCCGCCGGGGCCCGCGGCCGTACAGGCGCAGCCTCCAGCCGGGGTGGGCGGCGGCGACGGTGGCCCACGCGGTGACGAGCAGGTCGTAGCGCTTGACGGGGATGAGGCGGCCTGCGGCGATGACGAGCCGGGCTGCCGGGTCGGCGGGCTCGACCCGGGAGGGCGGACACGCGTTCGGCACGCAGACGATGGCCGTCCCGGCGCCCGCGAACACCTTCCGGTGGGTCACCGCGTCGGCCTCGGAGACGGTGGTGTACGCGTCGAGCAGCGGGACGGCCGCGTCCTGGCCCGCGCGGATCGCCGGCTCATGGGTGCCGTAGATCCGGTGTTCCTGGCCGATCCGCAGGCAGCGGTCCCGGCCGAACCGGGCGAGGTACATCACCAGCCCGGGGCGGGTGGCGATGACGACGTCGGCGTCGGTGGTGGCGAGGTGGTCGGCGACGCGCCGGTCGGTGAGGGCGTTGAAACGGGCGCCCCGGGCCTCGGCCGGGGGGATGAGGGCGCTGTCCTGGTCCAGCAGCTCATGGCCGAGGTCGGCGCCCTTTCCCGGTCTCTCGTCGATCAGGTGGACCAGGCGGACCCCCGGGCCCAGGGGGAGCCGGGGCCGGTCGGCGTTCCGCAGGACCGAGACGATCTCCACGGTGTGCCGGTCGGCGAGGGCGCCCGCGACGTTGAACGTCGAGCGGATGGTGCCGCCGATGCCGTAGGCGTTCTGCAACAGGAAAGAGATCTTCATGGGCGTACGCGCGCTTCCGTCCCCCGCCCCGGTGCGGGGCCCGTCCCCGGGGGCGTGTGCGCAGCGGACCCTACCGTGTGCGGTGGGTCACATGGGGAGGGCGGCCGGGAGCGCGGGGGAGCCCGAAAGGGCTCGGAGCGGCCAGGACGGACACGCAAGGCGCACGGCCGCCGCCCGTGACGCCGACAGCCCGAACGCCCCTTCGGCACACGGCGATTGACGGATGCCCCCGCGCTCCGGTGGCCGTGACCAATCGGCATGTGGAGGGTTAACAAGCGTGGCGACCATCAAGAAAGAGGACTGCACGTGTCCCCGGCGTAAGAAGCCGACGTGCTCTCACAAGCCGTACCGGGTGACATACCGCGAGCCGGGCGGCAGGGCGGGCAGCCCGCGACAGGTGTCATTCAAGAAGCTCGAAGACGCGGAAGCCTTCGCGGTCAAGGTCGAGCGGGACAAGGACCTGGGCACGTACATCAACCCCAGAGCGGGGTTACGGACGTTTGAACAGGTCTGGACCGAGTGGGTGGAGGCGGGGACTCTCGAAGAGTCCTCGAAGAGGAACTACGAGAGCGTCTACAAGAACCACTACGGGCCCTTCTTCGGGAGCAAGCCCATCGGCAGTATCACCCCGACGACCATCCTGGAGTGGGAGGCGGACCAGAAGGAGAGGGGCTACAGGGAATCCGGCATCAACGGGCGGAAGAACGTCCTGTCGTCCGTCTTCAATTACGCGGTCACGGCGGAGATCATCGGCCGCAACCCGTGCAAGAAGGCCAACCCCCGCAAACAGCAAAGGCCGATGTATACGCCAGTGACCGACGACGACATCCCCACCATGGGGGAGGTGCTCGGGATCGTCGCGGAAGCTCCCAAGCTGGTCCGCGCCGGCTTCTGGGCCATGGCGGGATGCGGGGTGCGGCCGGGGGAGGCCCTGGCGCTGTCGGACGAGGCGATGGACTGGGAGTCCAGCATCCTCACAGTGGATCACCAGGTGTCCGCCTACGGCTGCCAGGAGATCTCCGGCTATCGACGAGGCGTGAAACGGGGCACCAAGCACCGCACCTTCGATGAAGCCAGGAGGACGCCGGTGCCCGAGTCGATCAACGAGATCTTCAGTGATCACATCGACGCGTTCGGCACCTGGGGGGAGCGGAGCTGGTTCTTCGAGTCACCCAGGCTGAACGATCGCCACCCTTCCTACGACTGGTTTCTGGACCAGTTCAAGGCGGCGGCCCGGGCCGCGGGGACCCCGCAGTACACGCCGAAGAGCTTCCGGCACTTCTTCGTCTCGGAGGCCATCCACGCCCAGATCCCGCTCTTCGAGATCGCGGCATGGGTAGGCCACCGGACCACCAGGACGACGGAGCTCGTCTACGGGCACCTCGTTCGCAGGGCGATGGAACGAGGTGCCCGGACCATGCACAACCGGCTCGGACTGAAGCTGGCACCCTTCAAAGGGCTCATCATCCCGCCTCGGCCATTCCCCGGAGAGGGGGACAGCGAAGGCTGGGACGACGTTGCGTAGCCGGTTCGCTGTGACGAGGTGTCGACCTGGTGCAGACTTCGGCTCCGGGGAAGGTGCCCCGTCAAGAGCCGTTCGCCTCGTCCGAGGTGTTCAGGATGTTCACATTCCGAAACAGTGCGGAGGGACAGCCGTGAGACACCGCGGCCACCTGGCCGGGCTGAGCCTTTCCGCAGTTGAAGGCCCCTCCTAGGACATAGGTCTCGGGGCCGCCGACCGCCTCCATGGACCCCCAGAACTCGGGGGTGATTCCCTGGTAGGCAACATCCCGGAGCTGCCCGCACAGGCGGCCGTTCCGGATGGCGTATGCCCTCTGCTGTGTGAACTGGAAGTTGTAGCGCTGCATGTCGATCGACCACGAGCGGTCGCCCACCACGTAGATGCCGCGCTCGACGCCGCCGATCAACTCCTCGGTCGACGGTCCGTCCGGGGCCGGCTGGAGGGACACGTTGGCCATGCGCTGTACGGGCACATGGCTGGGGGAGTCCGCGTAGGCGCAGCCGTTGGAGCGTTCGAATCCGGTGAGCCGGGCGATCCGGCGGTCCATCTGGTAGCCGACCAGCACCCCGTCCTTGACCAGGTCCCAGGACTGTCCCGCCACGCCCTCGTCGTCGTACCCGATGGTGGCCAGGCCGTGCTCGGCGGTGCGGTCGCCCGTCACGTTCATCAGTTCGGAGCCGTAGCGCAGGGTGCCGAGCTGGTCGAAGGTGGCGAACGAGGTGCCGGCGTAGGCCGCCTCGTACCCGAGGGCGCGGTCCAGCTCGGTGGCGTGCCCGATGGACTCGTGGATCGTCAGCCAGAGGTTCGACGGGTCGATCACCAGGTCGTAGCGGCCGGCCGTCACGCTCGGCGCCCGCATCTTCTCGGCGAGCAGCTCCGGCAGCTCGGCCAGCTCCGCGTCCCAGTCCCAGCCCCCGGCGCCCGTCAGATACTCCCAGCCGCGGCCCACCGGGGGCGCGATGGTGCGCAGGGAGTCGAACTCGCCGCTCTCGGGGTCCACGGCCACGGCGGTCAGCTGCGGGTGGAGCCGCACCCGCTGCTGGGTGGTCGAGGTGCCGGCCGTGTCGGCGTAGAACTTGTTCTCCTGCACGGTCAGCAGGGAGGCGTCCGCGTGGGCCACGCCCGGCGCGGCGAGCAGCCGCGCGCTCCACTCGGCGAGCAGGGCGCTCTTCTCGGCGTCCGGCACCGCGAAGGGGTTGATGTCGTACGCCGACACCCAGGTCTTGTCGGCGTGCACCGGCTCGTCCGCCAGCTCCACCGTCTCGCCGGAGCCCGCCGTACGGACGACCGTCGCCGACAGCTTGGCCATGGCCACCGCCTGGCTGGCCACGCGGGCCGCCGCGTCCATCGTCAGATCCACCCCGGAGGCGAAGCCCCAGGAGCCGCCGTGCACCACCCGCACCGCGTAGCCGAGGTCCGTGGTGTCGGACGACCCCGCCGGCTTGGCGTCCCGCAGCCGCCAGGAGGCGCTGCGCACGCGCTCGAACCTGAAGTCCGCGTGCTCGGCGCCGAGGGCCCGGGCCCGCGCCAGTGCCGCGTCGGCGAGTGCCCGCAACGGCAGCGCCAGAAAGGACTCGTCGATGGAATGGGGCACGGATGTCTCCTCGTCGTCGCCGGGCACCCACAGATCATGGCGCGTCCGCCGGGCCGTTGCCCAGTCCCCGCCGGTCGGGGCGGCACCGAGGAGGCCGGGGGGGCCGGGAGGACGGCACCGAGGAGGCCGCAGGGGCGGCACCGAGGAGGATGCAGGGGCGGCACCGCGGCGGCCCGGAGCCGCTTTCCGTGAGGCTTGGGCCCGCTTTCTGTAGGGACCCGACAGCGACCGCCACATGCCCCTGTGGGAGCCGGATTCTCCCTTTCGCAGGGTGGACCGATAGTTTTTCCGGGTACCAGCCACCTACCGAAAGGGTGATCCGTTGAGCCGCTCGGTTCTGGTCACCGGAGGAAACCGGGGCATCGGCCTCGCCATCGCCCGAGCCTTCGCCGAGGCGGGCGACCAGGTCGCGATCACTTACCGCTCCGGGGAGCCGCCCGAGGAGCTCACCGCCCTGGGCTGCCTCGCGGTCAAGTGCGACATCACGGACACGGAGCAGGTCGACCGGGCGTACAAGGAGATCGAGGAGAAGCACGGTGCGGTCGAGGTGCTGGTGGCGAACGCCGGCATCACCCGCGACCAGCTGCTGATGCGGATGTCGGAGGAGGACTTCGGCGCCGTTCTGGACACCAACCTCACCGGCACCTTCCGCGTGGTCAAGCGGGCCAACCGCGGCATGCTGCGGGCGCGCAAGGGCCGGGTCGTGCTGATCTCCTCGGTGGTGGGGCTGCTCGGTTCCGCGGGCCAGGCGAACTACGCCGCGTCCAAGGCCGGCCTGGTCGGCTTCGCCCGCTCCCTCGCCCGCGAGCTCGGCTCCCGCAACATCACGGTCAACGTCGTCGCCCCCGGCTTCGTCGACACCGACATGACGCGCGTGCTCACCGACGAGCAGCGGGCGAAGATCGTCGAGCAGGTGCCGCTCGCTCGGTACGCGCGTCCCGAGGAGATCGCCGCCTCGGTGCGCTTCCTGGCCTCCGACGAGGCCGCATACATCACCGGAGCCGTCATTCCCGTCGACGGCGGATTGGGCATGGGTCACTGAACGTCATGAGTGGAATCCTCGCAGGCAAGCGCATCCTGGTCACCGGCGTCCTCACCGAGGCGTCGATCGCTTTCCAGGCCGCGAAGGTGGCCCAGAACGAGGGCGCCGAGGTCATCCTGACCGGCTTCGGCCGGCTCTCCCTGGTCGAGCGCATCGCCAAGCGCCTCCCCAAGGAGGCCCCGGTCATCGAGCTGGACGCCACCAACCAGGAGCACCTGGACGGCCTGGCGGACAAGGTGCGCGAGCTGCAGGGCGAGGACGCCCGGCTCGACGGCATCGTGCACTCCATCGCCTTCGGCCCGCAGGGCGCCTTCAACTTCCTGGAGGCGTCCTGGGAGGACGTGTCGACGGCCGTGCACGTCTCGGCGTACTCCTACAAGTCGCTGGCCATGGCGCTGCTGCCGCTCATGTCGCCCGGTGCCTCGATCGTCGGCATGACGTTCGACGCGCAGATCGCCTGGCCGAAGTACGACTGGATGGGCGTGGCCAAGGCCGCGCTGGAGAGCACCAACCGCTACCTGGCCCGCGACCTCGGCCCCAAGGGCATCCGCTGCAACCTGATCTCCGCCGGCCCGATCAAGTCGATGGCCGCCAAGTCCATCCCGGGCTTCGAGGAGCTCGCGGACGTGTGGAACCACCGCGCCCCCATCGGCTGGGACCTGGCCGACCCGGAGCCGGCCGGCCGCGGTGTCGTCGGCCTGCTGTCGGACTTCTTCCCGTACACCACGGGCGAGATCGTCCACGTGGACGGCGGCGTGCACATGATGGGTGCCTGACCAGCCCGTCACGCCCGTGCTTGACGATGCCCCGGCCCGCTCCTCGCGGGTCCGGGGCATCGCCCGTTTCGGGGCATCGCCCGTTCGGGCCAGCAGGCCGGGCGCCCCGCGCCGCGAGCACCCACGCTGGAGTACGTACGACCCCCCTTGAGGTGCAGCCGCGGCCCGGTCGCGGTACGGCCGAGGAGGTCCCGCCATGCGTACGGTCCCCACGGTGTTCCGCCCGCCGGCCCCGCGGCATGTCGCGGCGGCGCTGCTGCTGGCGGCCACCGGGCTGATCTGTACGGCGTCGGCGACGGGCCCCGAGGGGGTGACGGTGCCGGCCACGGCCCCCGCCGCCGCCCGGTCACCGCTGGACCCGGACCGCCCGAACGGAACGGACCGCCCCGACAGCCCGGACGGGACGCGCGGTCCCGCGCTGGGCTCCGGCGCCCGCTGCCGCACCGACGTCCAGGGCTCGCGGGTCACGGCGCAGTGCCACAACCCGTACCCCGACACCGACCGGGTCCAGCTCCACATCGAGTGCGACCGCTGGTGGGACCCGGACGTCGACAGCGCGCCGGCCGAGGTCGGGCCCGCCCAGCGGGTGGAGCTCAGCGGCCGCTGCTGGCTGGGCATCCGCCAGGCGTGGGTGAGCCATACGCCGCCGTCGTGAACGGCCGCCCGGCCTCCGCGCCGCCCGGCCGGTTCCCGCGCCGCCCGCCGGTCTCCGCCTCAGTCGGTCGCGGCCGTGCGGCAGCGCTCCGGCAGGCACGACACGGCGTGCCCCGCCGCCTCGCTCGCCGCCGTCTCCGCGTCACCGGCCCGGATCGCCTCGACCAGGCGCCCGTGGTCCATGTGGTCCTCCTGCCGCAGCTCCTGGCCCACGTCCTGACGGAGAAACGCGCGCAGTACGGAGCTCAGGTCCGCGTAGAGGGCCGTCAGTACGTCGTTGTGCGAGGCCGCCACCACCGCGAGGTGCAGCGTGGCGTCCGCCTCCACGAACGCCTCCGCGTCCCCCGAGTCCCAGGCCTCCTCGCGCCGCCGCAGCAGCGCATCGAGCTGGCGCAGGTCCTTCTCCGTCCGCCGCCGCGCGGCCAGCCGCGCCCCGGAGGACTCCAGGGTGCTGCGCAGTTCCGCGATGTGCGCGCGGTCGGCGTCCTCGAACCGGCGGTGCATCACGCCGGCGAGCTCGCTGGTGGCCACCACGTACGTGCCCGAGCCCTGCCGGATGTCCAGCAGGCCGTTGTGCGCCAGCGCCCGCACGGCCTCCCGCACGGTGTTACGGGCCACCCCGAGCTGCTCGACCAGCTCGGGCTCGGTCGGGATGCGCGTGCCCAGCGGCCACTCACCCGAGGTGATCTGCTTCCGGAGCTGGGCGATCACCTGGTCGGCGAGCGCCGAGCGGCGGGGGCTGGTCAGTGCCATGGGGCTCCTCGGTGAGGGGCGCGGCCGTGGGGGCCGGCGACCTGCGGAGTATGGGGTGGACAGGGATTCATCCCATGATTCTATGATGGGCTCATGGCTGATGACGAGACCCGGACCCTGGACCGAACCGAGGAGAACGCCCCGGCGGCCGCCCCCGCCCCGACCCCGGCCGCCCGGGTGACGCCGTCCGCCGCCTCGACCCGGCCCGGCCCCCGCTGGCTGGCCGCCGTGGTCATGGCGGGCATCGTCCTGGCCGCGCTCAATCTGCGCCCCGCGATCACCAGCCTCGGCGCGCTGCTCGAAGAGGTACGCGTCGGCCTCGGCATGAGCGGTGGCGTCGCCGGCCTGCTCACCTCCGTCCCCACGCTCTGCTTCGCCGTCTTCGGCCTCGCCGCGCCCCGGCTGGCCCGCCGCTGGGGGCCGGGCGCGGTGGTCTGCGCCGGCATGGTGGCCATCACCCTCGGCCTGGCGATACGTCCCTTCATGGACACCACCCCGGCCTTCCTCGCGGCGAGCGCCGTGGCCCTGGCCGGCATCGCGGTCAGCAACGTCCTGATGCCGGTGGTCATCAAGCGCTGGTTCCCCGAGCGGGTCGGCTCCATGACCGGCCTCTACTCGATGGCCCTCTCCCTGGGCACCGCGCTGGCCGCCGCCGTCACCGTCCCCATGGCCCACGCGCTCGGCGGCGGCTGGCGGACCGGACTGGGGATGTGGGCGGTGCTCGCCGCCGTCGCCGTGCTGCCCTGGCTGGCCGTGTTCCGCGCCCGCGGCGCCGACGCCGGCGCCGGGGGCACCGCCCCCGCCGAGGCGAACACCGCGACCCCGCCCACCGTACGGATCACGAAGTCGCCCACCGCCTGGGCGCTCGGCGTCTTCTTCGGCCTCCAGGCCACCGGCGCCTACATCACCATGGGCTGGATGCCGCAGATCTTCCGCGACGCGGGCGTCTCGGCGGAGACGGCGGGAGTACTGCTCGCGGCGGTCATGATGATGGGCGTCCCGCTGTCCTTCGTGCTGCCGAGGGTCGCGGCCCGGATGCGGCACCAGGGGCTGCTCGCCGTCGTCCTGGGCGCCTTCGGACTCACCGGCTACGCCGGCCTCTGGCTCGCGCCCGCCGAGGGCGCCTGGGCCTGGGCGCTCATCCTCGGCGTCTCCAACTGCGCCTTCCCGCTCGCCCTCACCATGATCGGCATGCGGGCCCGCAGCCACGCGGGGGTCGTCCGGCTCTCCGCGTTCGCCCAGAGCATCGGCTATCTGCTCTCCATCCCCGGCCCCCTGCTGGTGGGCTGGCTGTACGAGAGCAGCGGCGGCTGGGACCTGCCCATCGCCCTCATGGCAGGACTGATGGTGCCCCAGATCGTCGCCGGCGTGCTGGCGGGCCGCGACCGCCGCATCGAGGACGAGATCTGACCGTACGGATCGAGGGGCCGGCTTTTTGTCCGTACGGATCGAGGGGCCGGCTCGTTCGTACGGAGCGAGCCCGCGGCTTTCGTCCGTACGGATCGAGGGGCCGGCTCATCCGTACGGAGCGAGCCCGCCGCTGGTGACCGTACGGATCGAGGGAAGCCGGTCGCCGTACCGACGGGCCGGGCCCCGGGCATCCGTGGCGGGGTGGGACACTTGTCCCATGCCAGTGCTCGAACCGAATCCGCAGAACGGACAGAAGACGCTGCTCATCGTGCTCGGCGCGATGATCGGCATCACCGTGGTCATCGGCGTGATCGCCGCCATCGCGGCCCCCTGAGCAGCCGCCGTCGCGGTCCTTGAGCCCGTGGCCGCTCCTCGTCACCCGACCGTCGCCCGACCGTCGCCCGGCCTCCGTACGGCGGGGTGGGGCTGTCCCCACCACCCCTAGGGGGCTGGGGTCAGGGGCACCTGGGTGGATCACCGGATGGCCGCCCGGCCCCTCCGCTCCGTAGGTTCGAGAACGCGCCGCGGCCCCGCGGCCCGCGGCCGTCCCCGACGGCCGTGTCACGTCGCCGAGCCGGACGGAGGCGGTCGTCATGTCGGCCCGTTCCCACACTCCCGGGCGCTCCTCGGCCGGGCCCGGCGCCCGGACGCGACTGCCGTGGTGGGCGGTGCTCCTTCCGGCCGTCGCGTTCGCCGTACTGCTCGTGGTCGTCGACGGCAGCGGCACGGCGCGCGCCGAGTCCGCCGGCCGTCCCCCGGCCGGGATCGTCCAGGTCCTCGGGCACTTCCTGGCCGCTCTGCCGTCGCACGGCTCGTGACCGACCCCGCCCGCGACCGGCCGCCGGTCCGGCCCCCGCGGCCCGCCCGGTCCGTCGCCGCCGGTGGTCACCCGTGGTGGGGAGCGTCTCAACACCCCGAGCCACGCGGCCGGTTTCGTGCGAAGCTGGGACGCATGAGCGTCGCTGCATCTTCCCGGGGGAGCTCCCCCGGCCCCTCGGAAACACGCAGGATCGTCCTTCTCCGGCACGCCAAGGCCGAATGGTCCCAGGAGTCCGACATCGAACGGCCGCTCGCCGACCGCGGCCGTAAGGACGCGCCCGCCGCCGGCAGGTGGCTCGCGGGCGCGGGCATCACCCCCGATCTGACCCTCTGCTCGACGGCGGTCAGGACGCGCGAGACCTGGAAGCTGGTCGTCCCGGAGCTGCCGCAACGCCCCAGGACGGTGTACGAGGACCGGCTGTACGAGGCGTCGCTCGGCGAGCTCATCGCGCTCCTCAACGAGACCCCGGACGACGTCAATGACCTGATGCTGGTCGGTCACAACCCCGGGATGCACGCGCTGGCCGACGCCCTCAGCGGCGAGGCGGAGGGAGACCTGCTGGCGCGGATGAACCGCAGCGGCTTCCCGACCGCGAGCATCGCGGTCGTCGGGTTCACCGGGTCGTGGAAGGCCGTCGAACACGGGGTGGGCAGGCTGCTCGCGTTCTGGGCTCCGCACCTGTAGCCGGGACCGCTGCCCGCCCGGTGCCCCGCGGGCGGGCCCGGCCCTCGGGCCCGGCCCGCGAACGGCCCACAGGACGGACCACCGGCCGACCCACTGAGGAACGGACCACGGCCGCCTCACCGAGAACGGACCACGGCCGACATGCCCCGCGGCCCGGCGGTCGGGGCCGTCAGCCGACGTGCGTGCGCGCCGCCTCGACCTCTTCCCGCGTGATGCCGAGCAGATACAGCACGGTGTCCAGGAAGGGCACGTTCACCGCCGTGTGCGCGGCCTCCCGCACCACCGGCTTGGCGTTGAAGGCGACGCCGAGTCCGGCCGCGTTGAGCATGTCCAGGTCGTTGGCGCCGTCGCCGATCGCGACCGTCTGGGTGAGCGGCACGCCCGCCTCCTGGGCGAAGCGGCGCAGCAGCCGTGCCTTGCCCGCCCGGTCGACGATCTCGCCCACCACCCGCCCGGTGAACCGGCCGTCCACCACCTCCAGGGTGTTGGCCGACGCGAAGTCCAGCCCGAGGCGCTCCTTGAGGTCGTCCGTGACCTGGGTGAAGCCCCCGGATACCACGCCGACCTGGTAGCCCAGCAGCTTGAGGGTGCGGATCAGTGTCCGCGCGCCGGGCGTGAGCCGGACCTCGGCCCGCACCTTGTCGACCACCGAGGCGTCCAGCCCCTCCAGCAGGGCCACCCGGGCGTGCAGCGACTGTTCGAAGTCCAGCTCGCCCCGCATGGCGGCGGCCGTCACCTCCGCGACGCGCTCCTCGCAGCCCGCGTGGGCGGCGAACAGCTCGATCACCTCGTCCTGGATGAGGGTGGAGTCCACGTCCATCACCACCAGGCGCTGGGCGCGCCTCTGGAGGCCGGAGGCGACCACCGCCACGTCGATGCCCAGCGCCGCGGCCTCGATGGCCAGAGCGGTCCGCAGCGGGCCCGTCTCGGCCCCCGAGACCTCGAACTCCACGGCCGTCACCGGGTACTTGGCCAGCCGGAAGATCCGGTCGATGTTCCCGCCGGTGCCCGTGATCCGGGCGGCGATGCGTGCCGTCGACTCGGCGGTGAGGGGGTGGCCCAGGACGGTCACATGGGAACGCCCGGTGCCTCGGGGCCGGTTGTCGCCCCGGCCGGAGATGATCTCGGCCTGGAGCCTGAGGGAGTCGGCCCAGCTGTGCACGGTGGCGCGCAGCTCGCCCTCGGTGGTGCCCTCCGCCGTCGGCGCGGTGACCAGGGCGCACAGCGTTATCCGGCCCCGCGTCACCACCTGCTCGATGTCCACGACGTCCACACCGTAGGCGGCGAGGGTGTCGAACAGCCCGGCGGTGATGCCGGGTCGGTCCTTGCCGAAGATCTTGACGAGCAGGGTCGGTATGTCGTCGCCCGGTACGGCGGCGGCAGGCGGGGTCCGCTCGGGAACGGCAGGCGGGATCTGCGATGCGTCGCTCATGGTGCTTCCACCGTATCCGGCGGCGGAAGCGGTCCGCGCGCCCGTCCCGCTGGACGGAACGCGCCGTACGCTCGGCGTTCTCCTGCTGTCGCTCCCGCGTTCCCCTGCGTTCCCCCGCGGTCGCCGTACGGCCGTCGCGGGGGAGCTACGGGCCGCCTGCGGACGCCTGGCGGTCGCGTGGGGGCCGCGCGGGGGTGACGCGGGCCGGCCCGCTCGTCCGCCGCTCCCCTGGCCCCGGTCCGCCGGGGTCAGCTCCGGGGCGGCCGCTTCGGCGGTGGCGGGGGAGCCTCCGGTGGCGGTGGCGGCTTCTTCGGCGCGCGTCGGGGCCGGGGCGGTGGCAGTGGCAGCGGGGCCCCGGCGACGGTGGGCGCACTGGCGTACGGCGGCCGGCTGTCCGGCTCGGCCCCGGCGCTCGGCCCGTACGGGGGTTCGCCGACCGGCTGGGCTGTGTCGCTCGGCCCGTACGGCGGTTCGCCGACCGGTCCGCTGCCACCTCTCGGCCCGTACGGCGGTTCGCCGACCGGTCCGCTTCCACCCCTCGGCCCGTACGGTGGCCCGGCCCCCTCCGGCCGGCTGCCCCCGGGCGGCGGCCCGGACGGCCCATGGGACGGCACGCCCTGCGCGACAGAACGGTGCGAGGGAGCACCGGGCGGCGACCCGGTGTCCGGCGGCGCGGAGGGAGACGCGGAGGGAGACGCGGACGGCGGCGCGGACGGCGGGCGTCCGCCGAGGACCATCGTGCCCGGGTCCCATCGCAGATACGGATTGGTCGCCGGGTTCGGGGGCCGGTACCCCGGGCTGGGCCGGTACGGGCCCGGCGCCGCGCCCTCCGGGCCGCCGCCCCCACCGGCCGCGCCGCCGGCCACGGGCCCCGCCGCGAGCGGCGCGACCCGCCGCCCCGCGGCCCCGGCGGCCAGCGCCAGCAGCGCTCCCACCGCGCCCGCCGCCGCCCCCCAGGCGGCGCCCAGCGGCAGGGCCCATGGCACGCTGCCCCGCAGCTCCAGCCCCGCGTCGAAGGCGTCGATGCCGAAGACCGCGACGCCGGCGTCCACCGACACCCGGGTCACCAGGGCCAGCAGCGGCAGCGCCAGCGCGGTCGCACCGGCCAGGGACAGCGCGCAGCGGCCGGCGAACGCGAGCGACCCACCGCCGCCCCTAGGGGTCCGTACGGCGGTCAGCGCCCCCGCGCCCAGCATGGCCACCGCGGCCGCGACCGCCAGCAGCCACACCCGGGAGTCCAGCTCGGCCAGCCGGCCGAGGGTCACCGGCTCCTCGACCTCCGCCGTCAGCAGCCGGTTCAGTGGATCGGGCAGCAGGTTCACCAGCGCGCCGTCGGCCGTGCCCCGCCAGGGGACGAACAGGCCGAGCGGCAACCCCATCCACACCCCGTTCGGCGCCGCCAGCAGGGCCGCGCCGAACACCCGCCCGGGGCGGTCGTCACCGGCCGCCGCGGAGGCACCGGCCACCAGTCCGGCGCCGACGGCGAGCAGTACGGTGGCGCGGAGCGCGGAGGCCGCCGGCCGCACCCGGCGGTGCAGCGCGTCCCAGCCGCGGGGGAGCGGCGTACGGCGGGAGGCGAGCAGCGCGATCAGCAGTACGGCGAGAACCCACGCCAGTCCACCCAGCAGGGAGCCCGCGAGGTCGACCCGGAAGCCGACCGTCGCCTCGGCGCCGACCAGGTCGGCCAGCCGGTCCGGCAGCCCCCCGCCCGGGTCGCCGAGGTCGCCCAGCCCGCCCGGCAGCCGCTCGGCGATGTCGTCCGGCAGACCGGGGATGTCGGGCAGCCCGGGCAGGTCGGACGCCCCGGGCCCGTCCCCGCCGGGGCCGCTCCCGCCCGAGCCGTCCGCACCGAGGCCGTCGGGCACCAGCGTCGAACCGTCGAGGGTCACCGTGTCGTTGCCCACCCAGGCGAGCCCGCCCAGCAGCGCCAGGAAGAGCGCCGTCACGGTGGCCGCACGGGCGGCGAGTTCGCCGGCCCCGATCACCGGCCCCGCGCCGCGCAGCGACCGCAGGAACGTCCAGGAGAGCAGCAGGGCCCCGACCAGAGCGACCCCGAGTGGCGCGAATTCGATGGCCGTTCGGGCCTCCGCGCCCTCCAGTCCGAAGATTTCGACGTCCCCCGACGGATGAACACGGCCGCCCACGGCCAGCACCACGGTGGCCGCCGTCATCGGGCCCAAGGACGTTATGACATCGGCACCAAGTAAATGCAGACCGAGCGCCGCGATTCCCACCATGCCGAGAAAAGCCCAGCTCACTGCCGCTATCGAGGAGAGCAGCAGCTCCCCGGGGCGGATCGACCGACTCCGGCTCGTGCCCATCACTGCCCCCCGATAGGTACCGAGTTGCCCTGTTTGCGCATGATCCATGCGCTTCCATGAGCAGTTACCACTCTCCGGGGGTGTTTCGCTGGCGTCAACCGGCGCTCGGCGGGCGCACCGCGCCGGTGCCACCCGCGGGCCGACTTTCTGTTCACCAACTCAGCCTGAAATAGTTCCTCACGATGTTTGCCATCCCTAGACTCCCTGAGCGGGGAGTCATTCGGGGGACAAGTAGTGGGGCATGGAGTGCCGGAACTCGTACTGGAATTGAACGGACAAACCTGGACGCTTGATCCGTCCAGGGCGTACACCCTCGGACGCGATCCGCAGGGCGACATGGTGGTCGAGGACGCCAGGGTCTCCTGGCGGCATGCCACGGTCCGCTGGGGCGGACGCGGCTGGGTCATCGAGGACCACGGAAGCACCAACGGCACCTATGTACAGGGCCAGCGGATTCAGCAGATGGAGATCGGCCCTGGTTCCACCGTGCACCTCGGCAACGCCACGGACGGCCCGCGGCTGACGATCGCCGGCGCGGCCCCCTCCGGGCAGCCCGGCGCGTACGGCTCGCAGGGCGCCATGGCCGCGCCGCACCAGGCCCAGCAGCACCAGGCCCCGGCGCAGCCGCAGCAGTACCAGCAGCCGCACCCGCAGCCGCATCAGCAGCCCGGCGCCGGCTGGGCTGGCGGCCACCCCGAGCAGCAGGGCTGGCAGCAGCCCGGGCACGGGCAGGGCGCCGGCCACGGCCAGGTCCCGCAGCAGGGTCACGCCCCCCAGCACGCGCAGGCACCGCAGCACGCGCAGGCCCCGCTCCACGGCCACCAGCCCCACCCCGCCCAGCAGGGTCACGCCGCCGGGCACGCCGCGCACGCCGGACACCCCGCGCCGCACCAGCAGCACCAGGGCCAGCAGCACCAGGCCCCGGCCCAGCCGCAGCCGCACCAGCCGCACCAGCCGCAGCCGCACCAGCCGCAGCCGCACCCGCAGCCCGGGCAGCACGCCCCGGGCGGCCACGGCACCCCGGCCGCGGCGGGCGCCCCGCCGGTCTACGGCGACCGCAGCCCGACGACGTTCCACCAGCTCGCCGTCGGCAAGGTGACCCGCATCGGCCGTGCGCTCGAGAACGACCTGGTCGTCTCCGACCTCCAGGTCTCGCGCAACCACGCCGAGTTCCGGGCCACCCCCGACGGCCGCTTCGAGATCGTCGACCTCGGCAGCCACAACGGCACCTATGTCAACGGTCAGCCGGTCCAGCGCCAGATCATCGGCCCCCAGGACATCGTCGGTGTCGGTCACTCCACGTTCCGGCTGGTCGGCGACCGGCTGGAGGAGTTCGTCGACACCGGCGAGGTCAGCTTCTCCGCCCGGCACCTCACCGTCACGGTGGACGGCGGCAAGCAGATCCTCAAGGACGTCTCCTTCGGCGCCCCGGAGAAGTCCCTGATCGCCGTCATCGGCCCGTCCGGCTCCGGAAAGTCGACGCTGCTCAAGGCGCTCACCGGCTACCGGCCCGCCGATCAGGGCGAGGTGCTGTACGACAACCGGAACCTGTACAAGCAGTTCGCCGAGCTGCGGCAGCGCATCGGTCTGGTCCCGCAGGACGACATCCTGCACAAGGAGCTGACCGTCCGCACCGCGCTCCGGTACGCCGCCAAGCTCCGCTTCCCCGGTGACACCGCGGAGGCCGAGCGCGAGGCCCGCATCGACGAGGTGCTGCGCGAGCTCAAGCTGGACATCCACAAGGAGAAGAAGGTCACCTCCCTCTCCGGTGGCCAGCGCAAGCGCGTCTCGGTGGCCCTGGAGCTGCTCACCAAGCCGTCGCTGATCTTCCTCGACGAGCCCACGTCCGGTCTCGACCCGGGCATGGACCGCGATGTCATGCAGCTGCTGCGCGGCCTCGCCGACGACGGCCGTACGGTGCTCGTGGTCACCCACTCCGTGGCCGAGCTGGCGCTGTGCGACAAGCTGCTGGTGATGGCGCCGGGCGGCTCGGTGGCCTACTTCGGCCCCCCCGAGGAGGCGCTCAACTTCTTCGGCTACGAGACCTGGGCCGATGTCTTCTCGGCGTTCGAGAACTACCGCGACTACGACTGGGCGGGCCGCTGGCGCGGCTCGCAGCACTACCAGATGTACGCCGCCGACATCGACGCCGTCGCCCCCCAGTCGGCCGCCGTGCAGCCGCAGCAGACGCGCCCGCCCAAGCCGCAGAGCTGGGGCGCGCAGCTGTGGACGCTCATCCGGCGCTATGTCTCGGTGATCGCCTCGGACAAGGGCTTCATGGCCCTGATGCTGATCCTGCCCGCCGTCCTGGGCGTGGTCAGCACCGTGATCCCGTCCGACTTCGACCTCCGCCCGACCGGCAAGCCCAACTCCTTCAACCAGGACGCCGGCACGATCATGCTGATCCTCGCGGTCGGCATGTGCTTCTCCGGCGCGGCCAACTCCGTACGAGAGTTGATCAAGGAGCGGGTCATCTACGAGCGGGAGCGGGCCACCGGCCTGTCCCGGTCGGCGTACCTGATGTCGAAGGTGATCGTCCTCGGCCTGATCACGGCCGTCCAGGGCGTCATCATCTGCGCCATCGGCTTCTCCGTGCGCGAGCTGCCCGACGACGGGCTGATCATGCCGCCGGCCGCCGAGCTCTGCCTGGTGATCATCGGGCTGGGCTTCACCTCGATGATGTTCGGCCTGGTGATCTCCTCGCTGGTGAAGACCGCCGAGAAGACCATGCCGCTGCTGGTGATGTTCGCGATCGTGCAGGTCGTCTTCACCGGCATCCTGTTCAAGCTCTACGACTCGCCCGGCATCGAGCAGGTCGCCTGGCTGATGCCGTCGCGCTGGGCCATCGCCGCCGCCGGCTCCACCCTGGACCTCTCGCACGTCATGGCGCCCTGGGACCGCAAGAACCCCGGCAACCTCGACCCGCTGTGGGAGGCCACCGTCGGCCAGTGGGGCATGAACATGGGCGTGCTCATCGCCATGGGCGTGCTCTGCGGCGTCGTCGTGGCGCGCCTGCTGCGCCGGCACGAGCCGGAGGTCATGCGCAAGTAACCGCGGCCGGCCGCCCTTCGCACGGGCGGCCACGCGAGAGCCGGACACGCAAGGGCGGCGGCACCCCCGACCGGGGTGCCGCCGCCCTTGTGCTGTCCTCCGCCGGAAGCGGGGGGTACGGTGCGCGACCGAAGGATCAGTACGCGGAGTTCACGTTGTCCATCGAGCCGTAGCGGGCCGCCGCGTAGTTGCAGGCCGCGGTGATGTTGGCGACCGGGTCGTAGATGTCCCAGGACGTGCCCTCGACGTGGTACGCCTTGAAGGTCGGGTCGATGACCTGGAGCAGGCCCTTGGACGGGATGCCGTTCTTGGCGTTGATGTCCCAGAGGTTGATGGCGCGCGGGTTGCCGCCGGACTCCCGGATGATGTTGCGCTTGATGCCGTCGTAGCTGCCCGGAATGCCCTTCGCCTTCATGACGTCCAGGGCCTCGCGAATCCAGCCGTCGAGGTTGTTGGGGTACGACTTGGCGGCGGGCGCCGGCTCACTGCGCTGGGCGGAGCGGGACGCGGCCTCGGCACGCTCCCGGTCGGCCTTGGCCTTCGCCTCGGCGTCGGCCTTCTTCTTGGCCTCCTCGTCGGCCTTGCGCTTCGCCTCGGCCTCGGTCTTCGCCTGCTCGGCGGCCCGGGCGGACTGCTGGGAGACGATGTCCTGCTGCTGCTCGGCACCGGTCTCGCCGGCGTTCCAGGCGACCGGCTTGGCGGACAGCGCCTGGGCGCCGACCTCGGCCTCGGCGGGGCCCGGCACGACGGCGAAGGCCAGAGCGGCGGCGCCGGCCGCGGCGATGCCGGCGACGGAGAGCTTATGGGTCCGGTTCAGGCGGGTATAACCAGAAAGCATGGCGGAGTACGACCTCTTCCAATAGCGGGCGCCGCAGAGCCGGGCAGGAAACAGCGAGCGCGCCCCGAGCGGTGGGACCGCGCTCGCCAGGTCCGGGAAAAGCGCCGCCTCTTGTGTCGGCGGCGCTCTGCGACGGGAGCCATTGTTAGCGGCCGAAAAATCGCCTGGCAAAGGTGTGACCTACGAAGGTCCTTAGTGGATCTCGCCCTTCGCCAGGTGCGTCGAAACCCCCCTCCTCCCCGCTCACACGCCCTTTATGCGTCCACTACGCACGCTCGTACGTGATGTGCGTCCTATGCGCGGGCTCACATCGGGCGTGTAACAATTTCACCAGCTGTGCGCATGCGAATGCGCCGAGTATCGATTTTCCGGAAGGTTTCCGGCGGTTCTCGCAATGACGAGGGAAGCGGCGCCCGCGCGCCCCTCAGATCTCCACCATCACCTGCTCCAAGGATTTGCGGACCAGATCCGGGACCCGGCAGTCGGGCGCCGGATAGCCGACCGGGATCACCGCGAACGCCTTCTCGTTGGCCGGCCGCCCCAGCACCTCCGAGAGGAAGCGCATCGGACTGGGCGTGTGCACCAGCGCCGCCAGCCCCGACAGATGGAGCGCGGACAGCAGCATCCCCACCGCGATGCCCACCGACTCGTCCACGTAGTAGTGCTTGCGCCGGTCGCCGTCCGGCCCCAGCCAGTAGCGCTGCTGGAAGACCACGATCAGTACGGGCGCGTCCGTCAGATGCGGCTTGACCTCGTCCGTGCCCAGCGGACGCAGCGCCGCCAGCCACTCCTCGCCCAGCCGCCCCGCGTAGGAGCGGCGCTCCTCCGCCTCCGCCGCCTCCCGAATCCGCCGCCGCACGTCCGCGTCCTTGACCAGGACGAAGGTCCACGGCTGCTGGTGCGCCCCCGACGGCGCGGTCGCCGCACAGGCGATCGCGTCCCGCACCACCCGCTCCGGCACGGGGTCGGGGGAGAACTGCCGCACCGTTCTGCGCTCGCTCATCCGCTGCCGCAGCTCCGCCGCCCGGGAGAGCGACTCGGCCGGGCTCATGCGCGCGGGGCGGTAGGGGACCGGTCGATAGGGTTCGCCGTGCGTCGGCGTCCACGCCGTCTGTGACAGAGACATGCGTACGAGTGTGGTCCGCGAAGGCCCTTCGGCCTAGGCCGCGGGACGTAAGAGGGGGCGGTCGTCCGTCCGATCCGCGCTCCATGGCCCGCCGGTACGGTGAGGTCATGACGAACCCGCCCGGATCGGGACTCGCCCAGGTGAGCGGCGCCCTGCTGGCCATGAACCGGCAGCTCGACGTCCGCGATGTGCTCCACACCATCGTGGCCTCGGCACGCGAGCTGATGAACGCCGAGTACGCCGCCCTCGGCGTCCCGGACGATCACGGTGGATTCGCCCAGTTCGTCGTCGACGGCGTCAGCGACGAGGAGTGGAAGGCCATCGGCCCGCTGCCGCGCCAGCACGGCATCCTCGCCGCCATGCTCAGCGAGGCCACCCCGCAGCGGCTCGCCGACGTACGCGAGGACCCCCGCTTCGGCGGCTGGCCCAAGGCCCACCCCGAGATGACCGACTTCCTCGGGCTGCCCGTCGCCGACGGCGACGAGGTGCTCGGCGCCCTCTTCATCGCGAACAAGCGTTCGGTGAACGCCGACGGCAGTACGGGCTTCACCGCCGACGACGAGGCCCTCCTCGGTCTCCTCGCCCAGCACGCCGCCATCGCGCTGAACAACGCCACGCTGTACGAGCGCAGCCGGGAGCTCACCATCGCCGAGGAGCGCTCCCGGCTCGCCCACGAGCTGCACGACGCCGTCGCCCAGAAGCTGTTCTCGCTGCGGCTGACCGCCCAGGCCGCCACCGCCCTCGTCGACCGCGACCCGGTCCGCGCCAAGGACGAGCTGAGCCAGGTCGCCGCGCTCGCCGCCGAGGCCGCCGACGAGCTGCGCGCCGCCGTGGTCGAACTGCGCCCCGCGGCCCTCGACGAGGACGGGCTGATCGCCACCCTCCGCACCCAGGTCCAGGTGCTCGACCGCGCCCACAGCGCCCGGGTCACCTTCACCTGCCACGGCGTTAGGGCGCTGCCCGCCGCCCAGGAGGAGGCCCTGCTGCGGGTGGCCCAGGAGGCACTGCACAACGCACTGCGGCACGCGGGGGCCCAGCGGGTGGACGTCATCCTGCGCAAGCGGGGCGCGGGCGCCGTCCTGCGGGTCACCGACGACGGCCGGGGCTTCGACCCGTACGCGGTCCGTCGCGCGGGCCGCCATCTCGGACTGGTGTCGATGAGGGACAGGGCGGGCGGCGTCGGTGGCCGCCTGACCGTGGAGTCGGAGCCCGGCAAGGGCACAGTGATCGAAATGGAGGTGCCCGGTGGCTGCTGAGACGACCCGGGGAGCGACCCCGGCGGCCCTGGCGGAGAGCGGGACGGACGGCATCCGCGTCCTGCTGGTCGACGACCACCAGGTGGTACGGCGCGGACTGCGCACGTTCCTGGAGGTCCAGGACGACATCGACGTGGTCGGGGAGGCGGCGGACGGCGCGGAGGGCGTGGCCCGCGCCGAGGAGCTGCGCCCCGACGTCATCCTGATGGACGTCAAGATGCCGGGCACGGACGGCATCGAGGCCCTGCGTCGGCTCGCCGACCTCGAGAACCCGGCCCGCGTACTGATCATCACCAGCTTCACCGAGCAGCGCACCGTCGTGCCCGCCCTGCGCGCCGGAGCCGCCGGGTACGTCTACAAGGACGTCGACCCCGACGCGCTCGCCGACGCCATCCGCTCGGTGCACGCCGGGCATGTGCTGCTCCAGCCGGAGGTCGCGGGGGCGCTGCTGTCGCAGGAGGTGGCGAACGGGGGGCAGGGCCGCGGCGGGGCGCTGACGGAGCGGGAGCGCGAGGTGCTGGCGCTGATCGCGGACGGCCGCTCCAACCGGGAGATCGCGCGGGCGCTGGTGCTCTCCGAGAAGACGGTCAAGACCCACGTCTCGAACATCCTGATGAAGCTCGATCTCGCGGACCGCACCCAGGCCGCGCTCTGGGCGGTACGGCACGGGGTGACCGGTTGACCCGGGACGTGCCGCGCGGCTGGCCCATGGCGTACCGCGGCCGCCGCGGCAACCGGAACGTAATCCTACGGACTGAGATTCATACCGTCGGGTGTATGTAGCCCACATGGCGCAACTCGTGGCACGGCCGACCGTTTTCCAGGGCGTGCTGCGGTGATCCGCCGCAGCAGATGCCTAGGAAGGTCAAGAAGTGATGAAGCTCAAGAAGGCTGCCGCTGTCACCATCGCCGCCGGTGGGATCATCGCCGCGGGTGCGGGTGTCGCCTCGGCTCACGGCGCCTCGGACGCGAACGCGCACGCCGTGAACTCCCCCGGCATCGGCTCGGGCAACGTCGTTCAGGTTCCCGTTGACGTTCCGGTGCAGGTCTGCGGCAACAGCATCAACGTCGTTGGGCTGCTGAACCCGTCCTTCGGCAATGAGTGCACCAACCACTGACGAGCACTCGTGCGGTCGTACCGCCCGTGACCGACCCCGGAGCCACTGCCTCCGGGGTCGGTCCCGCTTCCGGCTCCGACAGCCCCGCGCCGCTCAGCCGCGCCCGCGCTCCTCCACATAGGCGTTGTACGCCGCCACCTGGGCGCGCCGCGCCGTGCGCTCCACCGGGCGCAGCGCTTCCGCGCGCGCCGCCATCTGCGCCGCGCTCACCGCGCCACCGTGCTCCCGGCCGTCGCCGCCCGCCGGGCCCCGCGCGATGGAGATCAGCGCCGCCACCCGCTGGGCGAGCTCCAGCACCCGGGCCGCCCGCGGGGGATACCCCGGGGCCAGCACCTCCCGGCCGCGCCCGGCCCGCGCGCGATAGGCATCCAGGGCCGCCTCCGCCACCGGCCCCGACCCCGCCACATCGAGCCGCGTCAGCGCCTCGGTGGCGTCCCGCAGCGCCTCCGCGAGCTCGCGCTCGGCCTCACCGAGCGAGGGCACGTCCGCCGGCGCGCCGTCCCGCACGGGCAGACAGCGCCACACCACCTCGACGTGCTCGTCGTCCTCCGGCCCCACCGAGGTCACCTCGGGCACCAGGCCCAGCGACGGGCCGCCCACCGCGATCACGGCCTCCTCGGCGGCCAGCGCGCGGGCGTTGAACTCGGGCGGACCGCTCAGGCCCAGCGGATGCCCCGGCGCCGGCAGCGCCACCCGCAGCCCGCTCACTCCCAGGGCGCGCAGCCGGCCCAGCCCGAGGGTGAGCCCGACCGGCGCCGGCTCGCCCGGCAGATCGGCCACGCGGTGCGAGGCGTCGTCACCGACAATGTGGGATGCGGCATCATCCGGTGCGATAAATCCGGCAATGAGGGCATTTCCCCACGCCGCCAGCCGTCCTGAGCGAGGTTCCGAGAGCATGCACCCAGCCTAAGGACTGGGACCGACGGCGGGTGGCGTAGGTTTTCCCTGGGGACGCGCCTATCGGCGCCCACGCGACATTCGACACTGCAAGGGGAGACAACGCGCTCATGAGCGATGTACTGGAGCTGGTGGACGTAACCGTGGTCCGCGAGGGCCGGGCTCTGGTGGACCAGGTCTCGTGGTCGGTCGCCGAGGGGGAGCGCTGGGTGATCCTCGGCCCCAACGGCGCCGGCAAGACCACCCTGCTCAATGTCGCCTCCAGCTATCTCTTCCCGACCTCCGGCACCGCCCAGGTCCTCGGCGAGAAGCTCGGCGGTGTCGACGTCTTCGAGCTGCGCCCGCGCATCGGCATGGCCGGCATCGCCATGGCCGACAAGCTGCCCCACGAGCAGACCGTCCTCCAGACCGTGCTCACCGCCGCCTACGGGATGACCGCCCACTGGCGCGAGAGCTACGAGGCCGTGGACGAGGACCGCGCCCGCGCCTTCCTCGACCGGCTCGGCATGAGCGACTACCTCGACCGCAAGTTCGGCACCCTCTCCGAGGGCGAGCGCAAGCGCACGCTGATCGCCCGCGCCATGATGACCGACCCCGAGCTGCTGCTGCTCGACGAGCCCGCCGCCGGACTCGACCTCGGTGGGCGAGAGGACCTCGTACGGCGCCTGGGCCGGCTGGCGCGGGACCCATACGCCCCCTCCATGATCATGGTGACCCACCACGTCGAGGAGATCCCGCCGGGCTTCACCCATGTGCTGATGATCCGTCAGGGCAAGGTGCTCGCCGCGGGCTCCCTCGAGGACGAGCTCAACTCCCGCAATCTGTCCCGCTGCTTCGGCCTCCCGCTGGTCGTCGAGCGCCACGGCGACCGCTGGTCCGCCCAGGGCCTGCCGCTGAGCTGACCGCGGCCGCGCCGACCCTCGCCGAGGCCCCCCGAGGACGGCGCACCCCTGTCGGCGACACGGCCACCACGCCTACCATGAACCGTGTGGACGCATGGGTGTGGTGGCTGATCGCCGCCGTGGGGCTGGGCATTCCTCTCGTCATGACCGCGATGCCGGAGTTCGGCATGTTCGCGGTCGGAGCGGTCGGCGCCGCCGCGACCGACGCGCTCGGGGGCGGCACCGTGGCCCAAGTCGTCGTGTTCGCCGCCGTGTCGGTGGCACTGATCGCCGTCGTGCGCCCCATCGCCGCCCGGCACCGTTCCCAACGCCCCCAGTTCGCCAGTGGAGTCGACGGCCTGCGCGGCCGTCAGGCCCTCGTGCTCGAACGCGTCGACAGCCAGGGCGGCCGCATCAAACTCGGGGGCGAGATCTGGTCCGCCCGCACGCTCGACACCGACCAGGTGTACGAAGCCGGCCAGCAGGTCGACGTCGTCGACATCGACGGGGCGACGGCCATCGTCATGTGAGCGTCATGTGAGCCGAACGGGTGACGGGCGGGCTCCCCCGAACCCGCTGCGCCGTGTCCCGCTCTCTGACAGACTCGATCTCGATCAACGACGCAGGAAGGCAGGGGGAGCCGCGATGGAACCGATCATCATCGTTCTGATCATTCTGGTGGTGCTCGTCTTCATCGCCCTCATGAAGACGGTTCAGGTGATCCCGCAGGCGAGCGCGGCGATCGTGGAGCGGTTCGGCCGCTACACCCGCACCCTCAACGCCGGCCTGAACATCGTCGTCCCCTTCATCGACTCCATCCGCAACCGCATCGACCTCCGCGAACAGGTCGTGCCGTTCCCGCCCCAGCCGGTGATCACCCAGGACAACCTCGTGGTGAACATCGACACCGTCATCTACTACCAGGTGACCGACGCCCGGGCCGCCACGTACGAGGTCGCCAGCTACATCCAGGCGATCGAGCAGCTCACCGTCACCACCCTGCGGAACATCATCGGCGGCATGGACCTGGAGCGGACCCTGACCTCCCGCGAGGAGATCAACGCGGCGCTCCGCGGCGTCCTCGACGAGGCCACCGGCAAGTGGGGCATCCGCGTCAACCGCGTGGAGCTCAAGGCCATCGAACCGCCCACCTCCATCCAGGACTCGATGGAGAAGCAGATGCGCGCCGACCGCGACAAGCGCGCCGCCATCCTCACCGCCGAGGGCATCCGGCAGTCGCAGATCCTGACCGCGGAGGGCGAGAAGCAGTCCGCCATCCTCCGCGCCGAGGGCGAGGCCAAGGCCGCGGCCCTGCGCGCCGAGGGCGAGGCCCAGGCCATCCGCACCGTGTTCGAGTCCATCCACGCCGGGGACCCCGACCAGAAGCTGCTCTCCTACCAGTACCTCCAGATGCTCCCCAAGATCGCCGAGGGGGACGCCAACAAGCTCTGGATCGTGCCCAGCGAGATCGGTGACGCCCTGAAGGGACTCAGCGGCGCCATCGGCAACTTCGGCCCCATGGGCGGCAACGGCTCCGGCTCCGGCGGCGCCAAGGAGACGCGGCCCCGCCGCGAGTCGCCCCCGCTCGACTGACCCCTCCCGCCGCGGACGAGCCGCGGGCGAACGGCGAGCACCGGACGAGTCGCGAACCGCCCGCGAGCACCGGTGTGAGCCGGGCCACGTGCCGGTCCGGCCCGGCCTCCCGTCCGGCATGATCGAGGCAGCACGCTCCGATCACGGAAGGGCAGACTCGTGGACGTCTGGGAGGCAGCCGCCGTCTTCGCGGCGGGCATCGGAGCCGGCACGATCAACACCATCGTCGGCTCGGGAACGCTCATCACCTTCCCCGTGCTGCTCGCCATCGGCCTGCCACCGATCACCGCCAATGTCTCCAACACCCTCGGCCTCGTCCCCGGCTCGATCAGCGGCGCGATCGGCTACCGCCGCGAACTGGCCGGCCAGGGACGCCGCGTACGCCGCCTCGCCGCCACCACACTCCTCGGCGGCCTCCTCGGCGCGATCCTGCTGCTGTGGCTCCCCTCCGAGGCGTTCGCCACGATCGTCCCCGTGCTCGTCGGCCTCGCCCTGGTGCTCGTGGTGCTCCAACCACGGCTCGCCAAGGCCCTCAAGCGCCGCCGCGAGGCGAACGGCACCACCCCCGACAGCACCGCCGACGGCGGCCCCCTCCTCCACCTCGGCATGCTGCTCGCCAGCGCGTACGGCGGCTACTTCGGCGCCGCCCAGGGCGTGCTCTACGTGTCCCTGATGGGCCTGCTGCTCCACGAGGACCTGCAGCGCGTCAACGCCGTCAAGAACGTGCTCGCCGCCCTGGTCAACGGCGTCGCCGCGCTGTTCTTCCTCTTCGTCGCCGACTTCGACTGGATCGCCGTCCTGCTGATCGCCGTCGGCTCGGCGCTCGGCGGCCAGCTCGGCGCCAAGGTGGGCCGGCGGCTGTCACCCACCGCCCTGCGCGCCGTCATCGTGGCGGTCGGCTTGGTCGCGATCGCCCAACTGCTGATCGACTGAGGCCGCACACCCCGTCAGGGGGTGAGCCGCGCACACCGCCAGGGGGCGCGGACACCGCGCGCGTCAGGCGGGCAGCGCCAGCCACTCGGGCAGTGGCGGCGCCTGGCCTCCGGCCTCGCCCGCCGCGACCGAGGAGGACCGCCGCTCGGACATCCTCAGCGCCAACAGCAGCGCGTCCGCCGGCGTCGGCTCGAACGGCTGGAAGAGCAGCCGCATCCCGGCCTGCTCCGGCGTACGGTCGGCCTTGCGGTGATTGTCCTCCGCACAGGCCGCCACCGTGTTCAGCCAGGTGTCGCCACCCCCGCGGGACCTGGGCAGCACGTGGTCCACCGTGGTCGCCCGCCGCCCGCAGTACGCGCACCGGTGCCGGTCCCTGACGAGCACCCCGCGCCGCGACCACGGCGCCTGTCTTCGGTAGGGCACCTTGATGTACCGGCAGAGCCTGATCACCTGGGGCACCGGGAGCTCGACCGACGAGGCCCGCAGCCGCAGCCCCGGATGGGCCTGCTCCACCACGGCCTTGTCCTGCATGACCAGCACCACCGCGCGCCGCAGCGTCACCGTCGACAGCGGCTCGAAGCTCGCG
This sequence comes from Streptomyces sp. URMC 123, assembly GCF_051386515.1. Taxonomy (NCBI): domain Bacteria; kingdom Bacillati; phylum Actinomycetota; class Actinomycetes; order Kitasatosporales; family Streptomycetaceae; genus Streptomyces; species Streptomyces sp. URMC 123. The sequence continues at coordinate 33,268 of NZ_JBPQTV010000028.1, forward strand.
TTCAGCACCAGCGTCTCGCGCATCGCGCGCCCACCTCCCGGGTCCTCCCCGCCGCCGCGGCGGGCCGGGATCAACTCTGGCCGGGCCCACCAGTGGGAACAACGCAATTTCCTGTACGGCGGGGGGCGCGTGGGTGAAGAGACGGCGCACAAGCCGACTGCCCCGGCCGCCAGCGAGGCGACCGGGGCAGTACGGAGCGAGGGGGATCGCGCGGGCGTCGCGCGGGCGCCGTCAGTCGGCCGCGTACTCGCCGATGACCTGGGCGCGCGCCAGGGAGTGGAAGGTGAGGTTGAAGCCCACCACCGCCGGCGAGGCGTCCGCGTCCGGACCCAGCTTCTCCTTGTCCACCGCGTACACGGTGAACACATAGCGGTGGGCCGGGCCGGGCGGCGGCGCGGCGCCGCCGAAGTCACGGGAGCCGTAGTCGTTGCGGACGTGCACCGCGCCCTCGGGCAGCCCCTCGAACTGCCCGCTGCCCGCTCCCGCCGGCAGCTCGGTGACCGTGGCCGGGATGTCGAACAGCACCCAGTGCCAGAAGCCGCTGCCGGTGGGCGCGTCGGGATCGAAGCAGGTGACCGCGAAGCTCTTGGTCTCCGAGGGGAAGCCCTCCCACCGCAGATGCGGCGACACGTTCCCCTTCGCGTACACCTGAGCGTCGCCCAGCGTCGCCCCCTGCCGCACATCGTCGCTCACCACGGTGAACGACGGCACCGGCGGGAGAAAGTCATGCGGGAGCGGCGGCCTCTTGAGCTCGGTCACGTCGAAACCTCCTGGACGGGTGATCTCTGCTTCGAACCGTCGGTACCGGCCCGAGCGTGGTACAGGCCCGAGCCTAGAGCCAGTTGCGCCGGCCACCGACCTCGGCGAGCCACTGGTTGAGGTAGGCGGCCCAATCGGTCTGCTGGTACGACGCCAGATCGACGGTGAACGCCCGGTACGAGTCGCTGCCCTCGGTGAACAGGCCCGGCTTCTTGTCCATCTCCAGCACGACGTCCATCTGACGGTCGTCGGCGATGAACGTCAGCTCGACCTGGTGCAGCCCCCGGTACTGCTGCGGCGCGAAGAACTCGATCTCCTGGTAGAAGGGCAGCCGCTGCCGGGTCCCGCGAATGTGCCCCCGCTCGAGGTCGGCGCTCTTGAAGCGGAAGCCCAGATGCCCGAAGGCGTCGAGAATGGCCTGCTGGGCGGGGAGCGGGTGCACGTTCACCGGATCGAGGTCGCCCGAGTCCACGGCCCGCGCGATCGCCAGCTCGGTCGTCACCCCCACGTGCATCCCGGTCAGGTGCTGGCCGAACACGGTGGTCACCGGGGTCTCCCAGGGCACCTCCAGGGAGAACGGCACCGAGTGCACCGCGCCGGCCTGCAGCTCGAAGGCCCCGCCCAGCTGCTGCCGGTGGAACTCGATGTCCTGCCGGTGCTCCTGGTCGCCGCTCTCCACCTCGACCCGCGCCTGCAGACCGACGGACAGCCCCTCGATCCGCTGGGCGACGGAGCCGCCCTGCACATGCACCTCGCCCTGGACGACGCCGCCCGGGACCACGTGGGCCTCGGTGAGCACCGTCTCCACGGACGCCCCACCCGCACCCAAGCTCGCGAGCAGCTTCTTGAAGCCCATGTCTTTCCTCCCAGGCTGTGCCTGTGTCCCGTTCCGTGTTCATCAAACGCGCGGATCGGCGTCGCGGTTCCGAGCCGGTTTCCTCGCGGGCCAAGTACGCTCGGTCCGCATGACTGCGCCATCCGACCGTGACCGTACGCCGTTGACCCGGGACTTCTTCGACCGCCCGGTGCTGGACGTGGCCCCCGATCTGCTCGGCCGCACCCTGGTGCGCATGACCCCGGACGGCCCCATCGAGGTGCGGCTGACCGAGGTGGAGGCGTACGCCGGGGACGCCGACCCCGGCTCGCACGCCTACCGCGGCCGCACCGCGCGCAACTCCTCGATGTTCGGCCCGCCCGGGCACGCGTATGTCTACTTCATCTACGGCATGTGGTTCAGCCTCAACCTGGTCTGCGGCCCGGAGGGGACCGCGAGCGGTGTGCTGCTGAGGGCCGGGGAGATCATCGTGGGGAGCGAGCTGGCGCACAAGCGCCGGCCGACCGCCCGGCGCGAGAGCGACCTGGCCAAGGGCCCCGCGCGCCTGGCGACCGCCCTGGACGTGGACCGCTCCCTCAATGGCACCGATCTGTGCGGCGGGCGCCCGGACGCCCCTCTGTCCGTACTGGCGGGCACCCCCGTCGCGCCGGAGCGCATCCACAGCGGCCCCCGTACGGGTGTCGGCGGCGAGGGGGCGGCGCACCCCTGGCGCTTCTGGGTGGAGGGCGACCCGACGGTGAGCCCGTACCGCGCCCATGTGCCGCGTCGCCGTCGGACCAGCGGTGCTTGACTCCGCCCACCGAAGCGCCTAACGTAGCCCGAGCCGCTGGAACGAGCAGCGCCGTGGGCATGGCCAGAAGGCCGGCCCGCAGCCGATCGAGGCGGCACAACCACTACTGATGAACGATTCCCGATCGGGTCGTATTTCGGCGTGCCGGAATTCAATCCGGGCTCGATTATGAGTCGCGAGGGAAAACCGCTAACGTGGTGGTCACGCCGGAAGGCGCGAAACCCCGCCGAGGGGGATCGGAAACCGATTCGGACCGGAAACGGAACGGAAAAGGATCTGATAAACTCGGAGAGGCCGGAAAGCGAAAGCGGGAAGGCCGACCCCGATCCAACAGGGGGCCGGAAACGGGAAGCGGAAACGCGAAACGGATCTGGTAAGGTTGGAAACACCGAAGGGAAGCGCCCGGAGGGCCGGTGGGAGCCGGACCGAAGGAAGCGTCCGTTCC
>NZ_JBPQTV010000029.1:0-35064 GCF_051386515.1 Streptomyces sp. URMC 123
GGGGTGGGGCGGGGGGCCATGCGGGCCGTGGGGGCCGCACGCGGCGAACGACGTCCGCGTGGAAGAAGCCGGAGCGGCTCAGCCGTGGCGGCGCATCTCGTGGAAGAAGCCGTCCACGACGTTCAGTTCACCGGCGGCGAGCGTGGCGTCGTGGACGTGCTTGCCGACCGCGAGGTCGAGCACCCCGAGCCCGAACGGGGAGAAGATCACCGGCCGGTCGACGGGCGGTACGAGGTCCCCGGTCAGCACGTCGTACAGCGTGCCGTGCACGAAGTCCCGGTTGCCCTCCCGCTGTTCGGCCAGGTGCAGCGAGGTGTTGGCCTTCAGGCAGTGCTCCACGTCGTCGACCACGTTGGTCGCCGACAGCACCACCTCGGGCGACAGGTCGCGCAGCGAGACGTGCAGCACCAGCGGGTTGTGCGAGAACCAGTCCGGGTCGGTGACGTGCGGGGTGCCCGCGACGGTGGCGAAGACCACCAGGTCGGAGGAGCGGATGAGCTCCTCGGGGCTGCGGTGCACGGTGATCAGGTCCGCGCTCCCGGTGCCGGCCGCGTAGCGGGTGAACCCCTCCGCGGACTCCTCCGACAGGTCGTACACCCCGAGCTCCTCGAACGCCCAGCCGGTGCGCACGAGGTAGGTGTGCACATAGCGGGCGATCAGGCCGGTGCCGAAGAAGCCGACGCGCAGCGGGCGCGGGCGGCCGGCGGAGAGCCGCTCGGCGGCGAGCGCGGCCGAGGCGGCGGTCCGGGCGGCGCTGATGATGGAGCTCTCCAGGCAGGCCAGCGGGTAGCCGGTGTCGTGGTCGTTGAGGATCAGCACGGCGGAGGCGCGGGGGATGCCGGCGGCCACGTTCTCCGGGAAGCTGGAGATCCACTTGAGGCCGTCCACGCGTACGTCGCCGCCGATGGAGGCCGGCAGGGCGATGATCCGCGAGCTGGGGCGGTCGGGGAAGCGCAGGAAGTACGACGGCGGGTTCTCCGTCGCGCCCTCTCCGTGCAGCCGGTAGGCGGTCTCGATGAGATCGACCACCTCCCGCTCCTTGCCGTCGAGGACCCGGTGCACCTGGGCACCGGGGATCACCGCGAAGGAGGGTGCCGCTGTGGGCTGGGACATCTGTGTCTCCGTCATGCTGGTCCGTGAAAAGGGGAGTGAAGGGCAGGGAAGGGGAGGCCGGCCGGGGCGCGCGCCGGGTCGTTACCGCCGCGCGCCGGATCAGGCCGTGGTACGCCGGATCAGGCGCGGGCGTGCACCGGATCAGACGCGGGCGCGCGCCGGATCAGGGCGTGACGCGCCGGATCAGGCCGTGACGCCGTCGAGGACGTGACCCGGCAGCCGTACGGGGTCGCCCAGCACCACCGCGATCTCGCGCTCGCCCTGGTACGCCTCGCGGCTGTGCGCCATGCGCAGGTTGTCGACCAGCAGCACGTCGCCGGCCTGCCACGGCTCGCGGCGGGTCGCCGCGCGGTACGCCGCGTTGATCGTCTCGACGACCTCGGCGGGGATCGGCTCCCCGTCGCCGTAGGCCGTGTTGAACGGCAGGCCCTCGGGGCCGTAGAGCGCGAGCAGGTACTCGCGGATCATCGGGTCGAGGGTCAGCTCGTTGAGGAACGCGGCCTGGTTGAACCAGACCGGGCGGCCGGTGACCGGGTGCTCGATCACCACGGCGCGCCGCTGGCGGGTGCGCAGCACGCCGTCCGGGAGCCACTCGTGGTCGATGGCGTGGGCCGCGCAGTACGCGTCGATCTCCGCCTGGTCCTCCGTGCCGAACGCCTCCGACCAGGCCACGCCCACCTCGTGGTAGCAGCGGCGCAGCAGCCAGCCGTCCCGGCGGAAGCGCGCCACGAGGTCGGCGGGCAGCGCCGTCAGCACCTCCTGGGAGTCGGCCACGGTGGTGGCGCCGCCCCCGGCGGGCGCGGTCAGACAGCCGAAGACGGCCGTGGCGGGCACCTCGGCGGCGTAGCTGAGCTCGTGGTGCATGCAGATGGGCTCGTCGTGCGGCCACTCCGAGGAGGAGTAGACGCGGTCGCCGAGCTCGCGCCGGCCGGCGAACCGCTCGCGCTCCACCATGGGCTCGACGCCCAGGGCGCGGGCGACGGCCGCGACGCCGTCGGGCGTGGTGACGCCCAGGCCGCGCAGCAGCACGGCGCCGCGGGCCTCCAGCTCGGCGCGGATCGCCTCCCGGTGGGCGGCGGCCCAGGCGGCGGCGTCGCCGCCCTCCGGCCCGCCGGCGGCCACGCGCAGCAGCGGGGTGCGGCCGGGCTCGTCGATCACCTCGAACGGCGCGCCGTGCGGGGCGTCGACGGGCGCGGCGTCGGCCGGGGCCGCGGCATCGACGGCCGCGACGTCAAGGGTGGTGGTCATGGTGCTGTGCCTCTGCTCTCTCGGATGCTCTGGGGTGCGTACGGGGGCGGGGTACGGGCTCAGTACGGGTGCGGCGACGGGCTCAGTACGGGTGCGGGGTGCGGCGCGCGCTCAGTACGGGTGCGGGTACGGGGTGCGGCGCGGGTCGCGTACGGCGCTCCCGGGGCGCGCGGGCACCGGTCCGCGCCCGCACCCGTACGCCCTCGGCCGGGGTTGCCGACCGGCTCCCGCTCAGGCCGCGCACCGACTCGCTCAGACCGTGACCGGCTCCGCCGCCGCCCGCCGGTCGACGAGCGCGGCGAGGTCGGCCAGCACCGGGTTCTCGGCGATCTCCTTGACCGTCACCCGGCGGTCGAGCGCGATCACCAGCCGCAGCGCCGACAGCGACGTACCGCCCGTCTCGAAGAAGTGGTCCAGCCGGCCGATCCGCTCCTCCGGGACCTTCAGGGCCGCCGCCCACAGGGCCGCGAGCCGGCGCTCGGCGTCGGTGGTGGGCGCCGCGCCCGACCCCGTACCGGCCCCCTCCGCACGGGCCGCGGACAGCTCGTTCGCGAGCCTGGTCAGCGCCTTCTTGTCGATCTTCCCGTTGGGGGTGAGCGGCAGCGCCTCCCGGCGGTGGATGTGGTCCGGGACCATGAACGCCGGCAGCGTGCCGGCCAGGTGCTCGCGCACCCGCTCGGCGGCCGGCCCCGCGTCCGCCGCGTAGAAGGCGACCAGGTGCTTGCCCTCGTCGGCGCCGGCGACGACGACGGCGCCGTCGCGCACCCCGTCGATCCGCAGCAGCGTGTTCTCGATCTCGCCGGTCTCGATGCGGAAGCCGCGGATCTTCACCTGGGCGTCGCGGCGGCCGAGGAACTCCAGCTTGCCGTCGGGCAGCCAGCGGCCGAAGTCACCGGAGCGGTAGAGCCGCCCGCCGGGGTGGCGCGGGTCGGGCACGAACGCGGCCCGGGTGCGCTCGGGGTCGTTGATGTAACCGCGGCCGACGCACACGCCCGAGAAGACGATTTCCCCGGGGGCGCCCAGCGGCACGGGCTCCAGGCGCTCGTCCACGATCAGCACCCGCACATTGCGCACGGGCGGGCCCAGCGGCACGGACGGGTGGTCCGGGACGCGGTCCATGACCTCGTGGTTGGTGTCGTCGCAGGTCTCGGTGAGGCCGTAGGCGTTGACGACCTTCACCCCGGGGAAGGTGGCGAACCAGCGCTCGACCAGCTCCTTCTTGAGCGCCTCGCCGGTGGCGGACACGCAGCGCAGCGCGGGCAGTTCGCGGGGGTGCTGCTCCAGGTAGGAGAGGATCACCTCCAGGTAGGAGGGGACGAGCTGGACGACCTCGACCCGGCCGGTGTCGAGCTTGTCGACGAAGCGGCGGACGTCCAGGACCACGTCCTGCTCGACGATCAGGGTGGTGCCGCCGACCACGAGCGCCGCCACGAGCTGCCACAGCGAGATGTCGAAGCCCTGGGGGGCGGTCTGGGCCACGACCCGGCCCTCGGCCACGCCCAGGTCCTCGATCTTCGCGAACAGGTGGTTGAGGAACCCGGCGTGCTCGCACATCGCGCCCTTGGGCAGGCCGGTGGAGCCGGAGGTGAAGTAGATGTACGCGAGCTGGTCGGCGCCGACCGCCAGGCCGAGGTCGGTCTCCTCGTGGTCCTCCGCCAGCACGGTGTCCAGGTACTCGGCGTGGACGCTCTCCAGGCCGGCCACGGCCTCGTCGAGCGCCGTGGCGTTCTCCCGCCGCGCCAGGGCCCAGCGGGCGCCGCTGCGGTCGAGGACGGTGGCGATGCGGTCGGGCGGCAGGTGCGGCTCGATCGGCAGATACGCGCCGCCGGCCTTGAACACGGCGACCACGGCGGCCAGCCAGGGCAGCCCGCGCTCGGCGGCGACGGCGACGACGTCCTCGTCGCGCAGCCCGCGCCCGCGCAGGGCCCGCGCGATCCGGTTGGCGCGCCGGTTCAGCTCGTCGTACGTCCACCGCTCGCCGCCGCACTCGGCGGCCACGGCGTCGGGGTGCAGCCGCACCCGCTCCTCGAACAGCTCGTGGAACCGGCGGTCCGGCAGCTCGCGCTCCGGGCCCGCGAGGTCGTGCAGCTGGAAGGTCAGCTCGTCGGCGGAGAGCAGGCTCCGCTCGTGGTGCGGGGCGCCGGGGTCGGTGGTGAGGGCGGCCAGCGCGGCGAGGTGGTAGCCGGCGACGCGGGCGGCGAAGTCGCCGTTCACGGCGTGCGGGCGGTGCAGGAGGACCAGCTCGGCGGGGGTGGCGTCGGCCGCGCCCGCCCCGTGCGCGACGCCGACGGCCAGGAGCGTGTCCGGGGCGAGGTCCGCCTCGGCCGGGTCGCGGTCCGTGACCAGCACGGTGTCGAACAGCGCGTCCGCGCGGCGCAGTTCGGCGCGGAGGGCGGCGAGCGGCGCGCGGTGGTGGCGGTCCGCGGCGGCGGCGACGTCGGCCGCCGCGCGGATCAGCTCGTGCCAGGGGCCGTCCTCGACGACCACACGGCAGGGCAGCGGCTCGGCGTACGCCGTCGTGAGGCGGCCGGTGACCACCTCGCGGTCGCCGGTGAGCGCGGCCATCACCTTCACGTGCGCGGCGAGCAGCAGGGCGCCGGCCGGGACGGCGAGTTCGGCCGCCGTACGGGTGAGGGCGTCGGCCAGCTCGGCGGGTATCGCGGTGCGGTGGGCGGCGATCGCGGGGGCGTCGCCCGTGGTTCCGGTCGCCTCGGGGGCCCAGCGGGGCAGGGCGGTGAAGCCGCCGGCGGACAGCACGTCCCGCCAGTACGCCTCCGCCTCCGCGTCGATACGGTCGGAGCCGGGGCGGTCCGCGTCCGGACGGTCCGCGTCTGTACGGCCCAGGCCCGGACGGCCCGCGTCCGTACCGCTCTTCGCACGGCCCGCGTCCGTACCGCGCTCCGTACCGACCGCCTCCGTACCGCCGGCGCCCGTACCGCCCTCCGTACGAGCCACGTCCGCGGCGGCGTACGTGTCCGTGCGCGCGTCCGCGTCCCGCTCGGCGACGGTGTCGCTCCCGGCGCCGCCGGGGCCGTTTCCGTGCCCGTGCGCGCGCTCGTCCGACCAACTCACCACGAGCCCAGCCCTCCACCCGAATAATGCATCGGTTCGTTCTGCCTTCCGCGAGATCTCAGCGGTGCGAAAAACGTAGATCGGCGGTTTATCGCCGGAATATCAATGCGACTGCGGCCCCGATATCCCTTTTCCGGGACCGCGCGTCCATGGCCCGTCAGGGCGCCGTCAGGGCGCCGTCAGGGCGTCGTACGGCGCGATCGCGGACGGCCGTGTTCCAGGTGTCGGAACGCCAGCACCAGCCCCACCAGCACCAGAGCGAACAGCGGCAGCCAGGCCAGCCGTTCCGCCGCCCACAGCGGGGTGTCCGGCGGGGTGTGCAGCCCCGGCAGATGCCCGACGGCCAGCCCCACCGAGGTAGTCAGCAGCATCGCCGTCTGGTGCCACAGGAACACCGTCATCGCGGTGAGGTTGACCATCGCCACCGCCGCCCACGCCAGTGGCCTGCGCATCGCCCGGCGCAGCGGTTCGCGCGCCAGCAGCGCCAGGCCCGTCTGGGCCAGCCCGAAGGAGACCGCGACCAGCGTCGGCGGGTTGAGGTTGGACACGGCCTCGCCGGGCACGCCCACCATGCTCGCGGGATATCCGCACCACACGATCAGCGCGGCGGCGGCCAGGGCGCCGCCCACCAGCAGCGTCAGCGGCGCGCGCCACCCCTTGAACGCCCCGCCCGCCCAGGCCGCGCCCAGGCAGTACGGGACGAGCCAGCCGGCGAGGACGTTCACCCATCCCAGCCGCTCGGGCGCGGCGTGACCGAAGCGGGCCAGGTCCACGGCCGCGACCGTGACCACCGGCAGCGCCGCCGCCCACGCCCCTCGGGCGCGCACCGCCATGGCCACGAGCGGGGTCGCGGCCGTCAGCAGCACGAACACCCCGAGGAACCACAGCGGGGAGACGATCAGATGGACCAGGGTGTAGACGGTGTCCCAGCCGGCGTCGCCCGCCGTCAGCCAGCCGGTGATCACCGCCCACACCGCCAGGACGGACGCCACCGGGCGCGACAGCCGGGCCAGCCGGCGGCCCAGCCAGCGCCCGTACGAGGTGCCGCGCGCGCGGGCCGACTCCCAGCTCCGGGCGGCGACATGGCCGCCGACCAGGAAGAACACGGCCAGCGTCTGGAACAGCCAGGACAGCGGGGTGAACACCGGCAGGTGGTGCAGGGGGCTGTCGCCGTGGAGGCGGCCGTCCGAGCCCTGGATGATGGCGGTGACCAGCCAGTGGCCGAGCACCACCCCGCCGATCGCGAACGCCCGCAGGGCGTCGACCGCGCGGTCGCGCTCCACGGGGGTGGCCGCGTCGATCCGGGCCGCGAACGCGCGGACGGAGCGCAGTGCCCGGCCGGCGGGCACGGTGAGGATTCCCGCCGTCTCAGCCATGGGAGCGCACCTCCTCCGGTGCGCGCCCGAGGGCGATCAGGGCGAGGTTGCGCAGTGGGACCGAGCCGGGTCTCAGATAGTCGCCGTGGCCGCCGTCGCCGGCCGCGAACACCCGGGCCCCGAAGGCGGGGGCGACCGGGTCCGTACCCAGGCCCAGCGTCGTACCGAGCGGCAGCGGGAAGGAGACGTGCGGCACGTTCGCGATCGCGTCGCCGCTCGCCCGGCCCGCCCACACCCGGGCGTTCGTGGCGAGGCCGGCCACGGTGCGGGCGCCGGTGCCGGGGCTGCCGAACAGCGCGATGTCGGCCACCGGCAGGCCGGGGGCGGCGCGCCCGCAGACCACGGAGCCATAGCTGTGGCACAGCAGGGCGATGCCGGCCCCGGGGGCGGCGCGGCGCAGTTCGGTGACGAGGGCGCGCAGTTCGCGGGCGCCGTCGTCCGCGCGGCCGGGGGTGATCACGGAGGCACTGATGGTGTTCGGCGTGCGGTAGCCGAGCCAGGCGACGACGGCGGTGCGCGCCCCCGGGCCGCCGGTCTCGCGCGCCTGGGCCAGCAGGGCGCGCGCCCCGCCGCCGGGGGCGGCCCAGGGGGTGCCGCCACGGGTGTCGAAGCGGTCGAGCGTGGTGTCGGCGCCCGGCACGAGGACGGCGACGCGGTCGGCGTGCGCCAGGTCCCCGAGGACCTCCACGGCGCGGCCGGCGCCGCGGGCGTCGAACGACAGGAACTGCCGCTCGGGCGCCGCGAGTTCGCGCAGCGCGCGGGTGCGGGTGGGGTCGTCGCCGCGCTCCGCCGCGCGCAGCGCGGCCTGGATGTCCTGCCGCGCGGCGCGGTAGCGCGCGTCGAGCGTGCTGAGCCCGGCGGGGGCGGCGGACCCGGGGGCGGGCGCGGCGGCCGGCGCGGGCCCCTGGGACGCCTGCGCCCCGGTCACCGGCACGGCCACCGCGGCGGCCACGGCCCCCACGAGGGCCCCCCGGCGCAACGCCCCGGATATCCGGCGCACCCGGCCTCCGCGTGCCGCCCCGGGTTTCTCCGCTCTGTTCACCACGAGCACGACCCTCCACCTGGCTGAGCCGCCGCGACTCTCCTCCGGGGCTCGGGGGAAAGGCGGCGTAAGACTGGTGGTCGGGACGCTATGCGGGCGAATTATCGGCGGGGTATCGATTCCTTTCCGCACGGGAATTACCGCGCACGGGCGGTCCCGTGTCGCGGTTCTGTTTCGCGGTTTCACGTCGCGGATTGCCCCCCACCGGGGGGCGGCCGCGGCCCCGATCCACGGGCGGCGCGGGCCGAAGGCCGGCGCGTCCTGTGTCCCGGACACGGGGAAGGCCCCGCGCTCGTCCGCCCCGGGGAGGGGGACGGGCGCGGGGCCTCATGTCGGTGCCGTGCTTGGCGAGTTGCTGCACGGGCGCGGCGCGCCCGTGCGGCAGGGGTCACGCGCGGGGCAGGCGCTCCGCCAGTACCTTCGCGATCTCCGCCAGCGGCGCCGGCTCCATCATGCGCTCGTGCGTGGTGGCGATCTCCACCTGGTGGATGTCACCGCCGATGTACGGGTTCCACGCGCTCGGGTCCGCCCACTCGCGGCGGTTCTCCGTGGCCACCATCAGGAGCAGGTCGCCCTTGTAGGGGGCCGGCTCCACCGGGGTCACCAGGCGGACGTTGTTGACCAGGACGTCGAGCACCGCCGCGCGCTGGGTCTCGTCGAGGTGGCGGGACTCGCTCTCGCCGCGGCCCATGTAGCCGACGATGCGCCGGCGGACCTCGTCGAGCGTCGCGGGCACCTCGTCCGACTCGCCGTGCATGCGGGCGTACGCCTGGAACATGTCGGTGAGCACCCGCTGCTCCTTCAGGGGCTCCTTGCGGTCCTCCGCCACCGGGTAGGAGTCGAGCAGCGCGAGCAGCGCCACCTCCTCGCCCCGCTGCTGGAGTTCCGCCGCCAGCGCCTGGGCGACGGCGCCGCCGAGGGACCAGCCCACCAGGTGGTAGGGCCCGGACGGCTGCACCGAGCGGATCTGCGCCACGTAGTCGTCGAGCATCTCGGCCAGCGAACCGGCCGGCCGCTCGCGGCCGTCGACGCCGCGCGACTGGAGGCCGTACACCGGCTGCTCGGCGTCCAGGCCGCGCAGCAGACCCGCGTAGCACCAGCTCAGGCCGCCGACGGGGTGGACGCAGAACAGCGGCGGCCGCTCCCCCGTGGCGCGCAGCGGCAGCAGGACGTCGAAGCCGCCGGCCGCGCCGCCGCCGTCGCCGTCGAGCCGCTCGCACAGCGCGGCGGGCGTCGGGGCCTCGAAGACCGTGCGGACGGTGACCCGCGCGCCGAGCACCGGGCCGATCAGCCCGGCCAGCTTGGAGGCGAGCAGCGAGTGGCCGCCGAGCTCGAAGAAGTTGTCGTCGATGCCGATGTGGTCGACGCCGAGGACCTCGGCGAACAGCCGGCACAGCACGTCCTCGCGGGCAGAGCGCGGGGCCCGGCCGGTGGGGGCGGCGGCCGGCGCGGGCAGCGCCTTGTGGTCGACCTTGCCGTTGGGGGTGAGCGGCAGATCGTCCAGGGCCACCAGCGCCGAGGGCACCATGTACTCGGGGAGCCGGCCGAGCAGCCGGGAGCGCAGCCGGGCGAGCACGTCCGCCTCGGAGGCGCCATCGGAGGCGCCATCGGCGGAGCCGTCGCGGTCGGCCCCCGCCAGGACCACGTACGCCACCAGCCGCCGGTCGCCCGGCCGGTCCTCGCGGATGGTCACCACCGCGCGCGCCGCCTCCGGCTGCCGCGCGATCGCGTCCTCGACCTCGCCGAGCTCGATGCGGAAGCCGCGCAGCTTCACCTGGCCGTCGGCCCGGCCGACGAACTCCAGCTGCCCGTCCTTGCGCCATCGCACCAGGTCACCGGTGCGGTACAGGCGGCTGCCGGGGGCGCCGTACGGGTTGGCGACGAAGCGCTCGGCGGTCACGGCGGGCCGGCGCAGATAGCCGCGCGCCAGCCCGTCGCCGGCGAGGTAGAGCTCGCCGGGCACCCCGGCCGGCACCGGCCGCAGCGCCGCGTCGAGCACATACGCCTGGGTGTTGGCGAGGGGCCGGCCGATGGGCTGCGGGCCGGGGCCCGCGGCCGGGTCGCAGAGGGCCGAGGTGACCTCGACCGTGGCCTCGGTCGGGCCGTAGCCGTTGACCAGCCGGCGGCCGCGCGACCAGCGCTCCACGAGCTCGGGGGCGCAGACCTCGCCGCCGACGATCAGCGTGCGCAGCTCGGGCAGCTCCGCGTCGGGCAGCCCGGCGAGCACCGAGGGCGGCATATGGGCGTGGGTGATCCGCTCGTCGGCGAGGAAGCGGGCGAGCTCCTCGCCGACCGGGGTGCGCTCGGGCACCACCAGGCACGCGCCGGACAGCAGCGCCATGCACAGCTCGGAGACGGAGACGTCGAAGCTGGGCGAGACGAACTGGATCACCCGGCTGCCGGGCCCGGCGGCGTGGAAGTCGCGGTGGTGGTCGGCGAGGGCGGCGAGCCCTCGGTGGGTGACCACGACGCCCTTGGGGGTGCCGGTGGAGCCGGAGGTGTAGATGACGTACGCCGGGTGGTCCACGCGCAGGGCCGCGGTCCGGTCCGCGTCGGTGGGGGCGGTCGCCGGGCGGGCGGCCACCTCGGCGGCGTGGCCGGGGTCGTCGAGGAGGACGAGCTCGGCGGCGCCGGGCAGCGGGTCGGGCAGGGCCGCGGCGGCGGCCCGGTCGGTGAGCACGCACACCGGGTCGGTGTCGGCGAGCATCAGGGCGAGCCGCTCGGCGGGGTACGCGGGGTCGAGCGGCACGTACGCGCCGCCCGCCTTGGTCACGGCCAGGACCGCCACGATCAGCTCGGCCGACTTGGGCAGGGCGACGGCCACGAACCGCTCGGGCCCGACGCCGCGCGCGATGAGCTGGTGGGCGAGCCGGTTGGCCCGCTCGTCGAGCTCCCGGTAGTCGAGCTCCACGCCGGCGCAGGACAGCGCGGGGGCGTCGGGGGTGCGGGCGGCCTGGGCGCCGAACAGGTCGGCGAGCGGGGCCCGCTCCAGCTCGCGGGCGGTGGCGTTCCAGCCGTGCAGGAGCTGCTCGCGCTCGTCGTCGGCGAGGGTGGCGAGCCGGCTCAGCGGCGCGTCGGGGGCGGCGGCGGCCGAGGCCAGCAGCCGGGCGAAGCGGTCCGCGAGGCGCTGCGCGCTGTCCCGGTCGAAGAGGGCGGTGGCGTACTCGACGATGCCGCGCAGGCCCGCCGGCTCGCCGTCGGCGCCCTGGCTCTCGGCGACGCTGAACGACAGGTCGAACTTGGCGGCGCCGGCTCCGGTGGCCTCGAAGTCGACGGTGACGCCCGGCAGCTCGAAGCGGGGGCCGGTGGTGTTCTGGAACGCCAGCATCACCTGGAACAGGGGGTGGGCGGCGGCCGAGCGCACCGGGTTGACGGCCTCGACGAGCCGCTCGAAGGGCACGTCCTGGTGGGCGTACGCGGCGAGGTCGCTCTCCCGGACGCGTTCCAGCAGCTCCTGGAAGCTGGGGTCGCCGGCGGTGTCCGTGCGCAGCACGAGGGTGTTGACGAAGAAGCCGACCAGGTCGTCGAGCGCCTCGTCCGTACGGCCGGCGACCGCCGTGCCGATGGGGATGTCGGTGCCCGCGCCGAGGCGGGTGAGCAGCGCGGCGAGGCCGGCCTGGACGACCATGAAGAGGCTGCACCGGTGGGCGCGGGCCAGGGTCAGCAGGGCGCGGTGGGTGGCCGCGTCGACGGCCAGCTCCACGGTGTCGCCGCGGTGGTCGGCGACGGCGGGGCGGGGCCGGTCGGTGGGCAGGTCGAGCAGCTCGGGGGCGCCGGCCAGCCGGTCGGTCCAGTAGGCGAGCTGCCGGGCCAGCAGGCTGTCGGAAGCGGAGCCCCCGGCGGACGCGGCCCCGGAAGCGGCCCCGGAAGCGCCGTCGGCCTCGGCGGAACCGGCCTCGCCGGCGACGTCACCCTCGGCGACCCCACCGGCGGTGGCCGCGTCGTCGTCGCCCAGCAGCGCCCGCTGCCACAGCGTGTAGTCCGCGTACTGGACGGCCAGCGGCTCCCACTGAGGCGCCGCGCCGCCGAGCCGCGCGGTGTACGCCTCCGCCAGGTCGCGCAGGAGCGGGGAGACGGACCAGCCGTCGCCGGCGATGTGGTGGACCAGGATCAGCAGGACGTGCCGCTCCTCGTCGAGCCGGAAGAGAGTGGCGCGCAGCGGGGTCTCGACCGCCAGGTCGAAGGGCCGGCGGGCGGCCTCGCCGAGCGCGGCCGGCAGCCCGGCGTCGTCGACGTCCACCACGGGCAGCTCGCAGGTCACCTCGGCGGCGTCGAGGATGCGCTGGTACGGCACGCCCTCCGCCTCGGCGAACACGGTGCGCAGGCTCTCGTGGCGGGCGACCACGTCGCCCAGCGCGGCCCGCAGCGCGGCCGGGTCGAGCGCGCCGGTGAGCCGCAGCGGCATGGGGATGTTGTACGTGGCGCTCGGGCCCTCCAGGCGGTCGAGGAACCACAGCCGGCGCTGGGCGAAGGAGAGCGGTACGCGCTCGGGGCGCTCGGCCGGGCGGACCGGCTCGCGGGCGGTCCGGCCCTGGTCGAGCCGCTGGGCGAGGGCGGCGACGGTCGGGGCCTCGAACAGGGTGCGCACGGGCAGCTCGACGCCGAAGGTGGCGCGGACCCGGCCCAGCAGCTTGATCGCGGACAGCGAGTGGCCGCCGAGCTCGAAGAAGTCGTCGTCGACGGCGACGGACGGCTTGGCGAGCACCTCGGCGAACAGGCCGCGCAGGATCTCCTCCTGGGGGGAGGGCTGCCGGTCCGTACGGCGGCGGGCCGCGGCCCGGCCGGCCTCGGCGGCGGTGTCGGCGTCGTCGGGGCCGTCGGACCCGTCCTTCGCACCGAAAAGGGCCGCCGGCAGCGCCGCACGCTGCTGGTCCGTGAGCGGCTCGACCGCGCCGAGGGCCAGCTCGGGCGTCGTCACCGCGGTGCGCACGAGCTGCTCGACGCGGGCGACGAGCACCTCGGCCGCGGCCCGGTCGAACAGGTCGGGCCGGTACTCCAGCTTGATGTGCAGCCGGCGGCCGGCCATGCCGGCGATCAGGCGCAGCGGGTAGTGCGCCGCGTCCTTGCCGGTGACGCGGGCGACGCGCAGCCCGGCGACCTCCTTGCGGGCCGATTCGTCGGAGGGGTAGTTCTCGACGGTCAGCGCGGTGTCGAACAGGTCGCCGTGCCCGGCGAGCCGCTGCACCTCGCCCAGCCGCAGCTGCTGGTGGGCGAGGAGGTCGGCCTGCTCCTCCTGGAGGCGGGCGAGGTTGTCGGCGAGCGACGCCGAGCGGTCGAGGCCCACCCGCACCGGAACGGTGTTGATGAACAGCCCGACCATGGTCTCGATGCCGGGGATCTCCGGCGGCCGGCCGGAGACGACCGAGCCGAACACCACGTCGTCGCGGCCGGTGAGCTCGGCGAGCACCATGGCCCAGGCGCCCTGGAGCAGGGTGTTGACCGTGAGGTTGCGCCCGCGCGCCATGGCCTCCAGGGCCGTGGTGAGCTCCTCGGGCAGATCGGTGGAGTGGTACTCGGGGAGCACCCCGGGCCGGTCCGGGTCGGCGGGCATCACCAGGGTCGGCCCGGCCAGGCCGGCCAGCGCCCGGCGCCAGGCGTCCTTGGCGGCGGCCGTGTCCTGGCGGGCGAGCCAGGCGAGGTACTCGCGGTACGGGGTGACCGGCGGCAGGCCGGCGGCCGAGCCATGGTCGGCGTACAGGGCGAGCAGCTCGCGCAGCAGCACCGGGGCCGACCAGCCGTCGATCAGGATGTGGTGGTTGGTCATCACCAGCCGGTGGCGCCCGGGGGCGAGCCGGACGAGGGTGAAGCGCACCGCGGGCGGCGTGGCGAGGTCGAAGCGGCGGGCGCGGTCGGCGTCGAGCAGCGCGGTGAGCTCGGCCTGCCGGGCCTCCTCGGTCAGGTCACCGAGGTCCAGCTCGGCCCAGGGCAGCGGCACCTCGCGGTGGATCACCTGGATGGCCTGGCCGTTCTTCCGCTGCCGGAAGCCCGCCCGGAGGTTGGGGTGGCGGCGCAGCAGGGCGCCGACGGCGGTGCGCAGCCGCTCGGTGTCCAGCGGCCCCTCCAGGTCGAGGAAGAGCTGGGTGTTGTACACGTCCGTGCCGGCCTCATCGGCGAGCGCGTGGAAGAGGAGGCCCTCCTGGAGCGGGGAGAGGGGCAGGACATCCTCGAGTCCCGAAGTCTTCATGCGAGTTCCTTAAGTTCAGCTTCAAGATCGTCGATTTCGTCCTGGCTCAGCTCGACCAGCGAGAGGTCGGACGGGGTGAAGCCGCCCGCGTCGGAGGCGGCCGTGCCGTCCACCAGGGCGCGCAGCATCCGGAACCAGCCCTCGGCCAGCGCGCGCACGTCGTCCTCGGTGAAGAGCGCGGCGGGCCAGGTCCAGGTGGCGCTGAGCAGGGGACCGCCGGGGTGGTCCTCGGTGATGGCGTTGATCTCCAGGGCGTGGCCGACCGGCATCGCCGCGTCCCGGGGGGCGGGACCGCGCACTCCGGGGACCACCGCCCAGTCGGCGGCGGCGCTCGTACGCCGGTCATCGCCGCCCGCCGCCCCCGCGTCCCCGCCGCCCGCGACGGGGAACCGGCCGAGGTAGTTGAAGCCGATCTGGGGGGTGGGCCGCCCGGCGAGCAGCGGGGCGGTCTCCGGGTTGAGGTGGCGCAGCAGCCCGTAACCGAGGCCGTTGTCGGGCAGTTCGCGCAGTTGCTCCTTGACCCGCTTGAGCGCCTGGCCGAGGGCGGCGCCGGCGGCGGCTCCGCCGGCGGCGAGGTCCACCGGGCCGGGGTCGAGGCGCACGGGGAAGAGCGAGGTGAACCAGCCGACGGTGCGGGAGAGTTCCGCGCCCTCGACGATCTCCTCGCGGCCGTGGCCCTCCAGGTCGATCAGGACCGCGCCATCGGTGCCGGCGGCCCGCCCGCGCCGCTCGCGGTGCTCGCGCACGGCGAGGGCGAGGGCGGTGAGCAGGGCGTCGTTGACGCCGGCGTGGAAGGCGGCGGGGACGGTGGTCAGCAGGGGTTCGGTGACGTCGGACGGCAGCCGCAGGGTCAGGGACCGGGTGGTGCCGGCGACGTCCCGGGCCGGGGCGGCGGCGGCCTCGCCCAGCACCGGGTCGGGGGTGTCCAGGACGCGCTGCCACAGCGGGAGTTCCGCCACCCGGCGCGGCTCGGCCGCGGCCGCGGCGAGCCGTTCGGCCCAGCGGCGGAAGGAGGTGGGCACCGGTTCGAGCGCGGTCGCGCCCGGCTCCGCGCCGCCGGCCGCGGCCTCCCAGGCGGTGGCCAGGTCGGGCAGCAGGATGCGCCAGGAGACGCCGTCGACCACCAGGTGGTGGGCGACGATCAGCAGCATGCCGGGGTGGTCGGGGCCGGCGTCGAACCAGACGAGGCGGAGCATCGCGCCGTCGGCCGGGGCCAGCCCGGCGCGGGCCGCCTCGCCGTGCTCGGCCACGGCGGCGTCCAGGGCGGCGCCGGTCAGCCCGGTCACGTCCACCCGGCGCACCAGGCCGGCGATGTCCGTCGCGCCGCGCGGCGCCACCCGAAGGTGCCAGTCCCCGTCGGTGCCGGGGCCGACGAGCCGGGAGCGCAGCACGTCGTGCCGGTCGAGCAGGGCCCGTACGGCCGCGTGCAGCCGCCGCTCCGAGGCGCCGGCCGGCACCCGGACGACCATCGACTGGTTGAAGCCCTCGTAGGCGCCGCCCAGGTCGCGCAGCCAGTGCATGATCGGGGTCAGCGGCAGGGCGCCGATGCCGGCGTCCGGGTCCTCCTCGGCGGGGCCGCCGGCGTCCTCGGCGATCCGGGCCAGGGCGGCCGGGGACTGGTGCTTGAACACGTCGCGGGCGGTGACGACCAGCCCGGCCCTGCGGGCCCGGCTGACGAGCTGGATGGAGAGGATGCTGTCCCCGCCGAGCTCGAAGAAGTTGTCGTCCACACCGGCGCGTTCGATGCCCAGCACCTCGGCGAAGAGGGCGCACAGCGTCTCCTCGCGCGGGGTGCGCGGGGCCCGGCCCTCGGGGCGGGCGGAGTGGTCGGGCGCGGGCAGCGCCTTGTGGTCCACCTTGCCGTTGGGGGTGAGCGGCAGGGCGTCGAGCGCGACGAGCGCGGAGGGCACCATGTAGTCGGGCAGGAGGCCCGCGGTGTGCTCGCGCAGGGCGCCGGTCTCGCAGCCGGTCCCGCTGCCGGCGGCGGGGACGACGTACGCCACCAGCCGCCGGTCGCCGGGCCGGTCCTCGCGCACGATCACCGCGGCCTGGGCCACCGTCTCGTGCGCGGCCAGCACCGTCTCGATCTCGCCGAGCTCGATGCGGAAGCCGCGGACCTTGACCTGGTGGTCGGCGCGGCCGATGAATTCCAGCTGGCCGTCGTGACGCCAGCGCGCCAGGTCGCCGGTGCGGTACATCCGCGAGCCGGCGGGCCCGTACGGGTTGGCGACGAACCGGCCGGCGGTGAGCTCGGGCCGCTGGTGGTAGCCGCGGGCGAGGCCCGCGCCGGCGACGTACAGCTCGCCGGGGACGCCGACCGGCACCGGGCGCAGGGCCGCGTCCAGCACGTAGACCTGCGCGTTGGCGATCGGGCGGCCGATGGGCGGGGTGACGGCTCCGCTCACCGGCCCGCTCATGGTGGCGCAGACGGTGGTCTCGGTCGGCCCGTACGCGTTGATCATTCGGCGGCCGGCCGACCAGCGCTCCACCTGACCGGGCGCACACGCCTCACCGGCCACGACGAGGGTCATGGTCGCGGGCAGGGCGCCGTCGGGCAGTACGGCGAGGGCGGCCGGCGGCAGGGTGGCGTGGGTGACGCCGTGCCGGGCGAGGGTCTCGACGAGCGCCTCGCCGGGCAGCAGCCGCTCGGCCTCGGCCATCACCAGCCGGGCGCCGGACAGCAGCGCCATGCACACCTCGGAGGTGGCGGCGTCGAAGCTGGGCGAGGCGAACTGCAGCACCCGGCTGTCGGGGCGGACCCCGAAGACGTCGATCTGGCCGGCGGCCAGGCTCGCGATGCCCCGGTGGGTGACGACCACGCCCTTGGGACGGCCGGTCGAGCCCGAGGTGTAGATGGTGTACGCGGCATGGTCCGCCGTCAGCGGGCCGGTCCGCTCGGCGTCGGACGGGTCGTGGCCGGGGCGCCGGGCCAGGGCGGCGGCCAGCTCCCGGTCGTCGAGGCGCAGGGTGCGCCAGGGGCCGTCGGCCGGGAGGCCGGCGGCGCTGTCGCCGAGGGTGACGACGGTGTGAGGGCGGGCGTCGTCGAGCATGTACGCGATGCGCTCCGCCGGGTACTCCGGGTCGACCGGCAGATACGCGCCACCGGCCTTGGAGACGGCCAGGATCGACACCAGCCACTCCAGCGAGCGCGGCAGCGCCACCGCGACCACCCGCTCCGGGCCCACGCCCGAGGCGATCAGGTGGTGCGCCAGCCGGTTCGCCCGCTCGTTCAACTCGGCGTAGGTCAGCTCGGTGTCACCGAAGACCGCCGCGACCGCGTCCGGCGCCTGGGCCACCCGCCGCTCGAACAGCCACGGCAGGGGCGCCTCGTCCACCTCACGCGCGGAGTCGTTCCACGCCACCAGCACCCGCTCCCGCTCCTCCGGCGAGAGCACCTCCAGCTCGCCGACCGGCCGCGCCGGATCGGCCGCGGCCTCGTCCAGGAGGCGCACCAGCCGCTCGGCGAGCAGCTCGACGGTCTCCGGCGTGAACAGGTCGGTGGCGTAGACGACGCTGCCGTCGATGCCGCCGGGGGCGCCGTCGGCATCCTGGTGGTCGCGCAGGCTGAAGGAGAGGTCGAACTTGGCGGCCCCGGCGTCCAGTCCCTCGACGCGGGTCTCCAGGCCGGGGAGCTCGATCCGGGCCGCCGCCTGGCTCTGCAGGGTCAGCATGACCTGGAAGAGGGGGCTGTGGGCGAGCGAGCGCGCCGGGTTGACGATCTCCACGAGCCGCTCGAACGGGATGTCCTGGTGGGCGAAGGCCGCCAGATCGGCCTCCCGCACCCGCTCCAGCAGCTCCTGGAAGCTCGGGTCGCCCAACACGTCCGTGCGCAGCACCAGCGTGTTGACGAAGAAGCCGACGAGATCGTCCAGCGCCTCGTCCGTACGGCCCGCCACCGCCGTACCGATCGGAATGTCCGTGCCGGCACCCATGCGGCTCAGCAGGGCCGCGAGGCCGGCCTGCACGACCATGAAGGTCGTGGTGCCGGTGCGGCGCGCCAGCTCCACCACGGCGCGGTGCGTCGTGGCGCCGATGGCGAAGTCCACCTGGCCGCCGCGGTACGAGGCGGTGGCCGGGCGCGGCATGTCCACCGGCAGGTCCAGCAGCTCCGGCGCGCCGGCCAGGGTCTCGGCCCAGAACGCCGACTGCCGGGAGATCACGCTCTCCGGGTCCGCCTCGTCACCGAGCACCTCGCGCTGCCAGAGCGCGTAGTCGGCGTACTGCACCTCCAGGGGCTCCCACGCGGGGGCCGCGCCGCCCAGCCGGGCGGCGTAGGCGGTGGACAGGTCCCGCAGCAGCGGGCCCGTGGACCAGCCGTCGGCCGCGATGTGGTGCAGCAGCACCAGCAGCACCGACCGGTCCTCGGCGACCCGGAACAGGGTCGCCTTCAGCGGCAGTTCGGTGCCGAGGGCGAAGGCGTGACCGGCCGCCTCGCGCAGCGCCGGCTCGATCCCCTCCTCGGTGACCCGCACGGTCTCCAGGGCGGGGGCGGCCCCGTCCGCGGGCACGACCACCTGTCGGGGCTCGCCGTCCACCTCGGTGAACAGCGTCCGCAGGCTCTCGTGCCGGGCGACCACGTCGGCCAGGGCGGCGCGCAGCGCGTCCTCGTCGACGCGGCCGCTCAGCCGCAGCGCCAGCGGCACGTTGTACGTGGCGCTCGGGCCCTCGACGTGGTCGAGCACCCACAGCCGGCGCTGGGCGAAGGACAGCGGCAGCGCCTCGGGGCGCCGGCCGCCGGTGGGGCGGGTGCGCGCCTGCTCGGCGCCGTCCAGGCGGCCGGCCAGGGCGGCCACGCTCGGGGCCTCGAACAGCGCCTTGATGGCGAGTTCGACGCCGAAGGCCGAGCGGACACGGCTGATCAGCCGGGTGGCCATCAGGGAGTGGCCGCCCAGGTCGAAGAAGTTGTCGTCCACGCCGACCCGGTCGACGCCGAGGACCTCGGCGAACAGACCGCACAGGATCTCCTCGCGCGGGGTGCGCGGCGCGCGGCCCTCGGGGCGGGCGGACCGGTCGGGCGCGGGCAGCGCCTTGTGGTCCACCTTGCCGTTGGGGGTGAGCGGCAGGGCGTCGAGCGCGACGACGGCCGACGGCAGCATGTAGTCGGGCAGGGCGGTGGCCGCGTGGCCGCGCAGCGCCGCCTCGTCGCACCCGCCGGCAGCGGGGACGACGTACGCCACCAGCCGCCGGTCGCCGGGCCGGTCCTCGCGGACGATCACCGCGGCCTGGGCCACCGTCTCGTGCGCGGCCAGCACCGCCTCGATCTCACCGAGCTCGATCCGGAAGCCGCGCAGCTTCACCTGGTGGTCGGCGCGGCCGATGAACTCCAGCTGGCCGTCGTGACGCCAGCGCGCCAGGTCACCGGTGCGGTACATCCGCGAGCCGGCCGGACCGTACGGGTCGGCCACGAACCGGCCGGCCGTCAGCTCCGGCCGCCGGTGGTAGCCGCGGGCCAGACCCGCGCCGGCCACGTACAGCTCGCCGGGCACGCCCACCGGCACCGGCCGCAGCGCCGCGTCCAGCACGTACACCTGCGCATTGGCGATCGGGCGGCCGATGGGCGGGGTGACAGCTCCGCTCACCGGCCCGCTCATCGTCGCGCAGACGGTCGTCTCGGTCGGCCCGTACGCGTTGACCATCCGGCGGCCGGCCGACCAGCGCTCCACCTGGCCCGGCGCACACGCCTCACCGGCCACGACCAGGGTCATCCCCTGCGGCTGCGCGCCCTCGGGCAGCACCGCGAGGGCGGCCGGCGGCAGGGTGGCGTGGGTGACGCCGTGCCGGGCCAGGGTCTGCATCAGGGCCTCGCCGGGCAGCAGCCACTCGGCCTCGGCCATCACCAGCCGGGCGCCCGACAGCAGCGCCATGCAGACTTCCCAGGTGGCGGCGTCGAAGCTGGGCGAGGCGAACTGCAGCACCCGGCTGTCGGGGCCCACCTCGAACGCCTCGATCTGGGCGGTGACGAGGCTCGCGATGCCCCGGTGGGTGACGACCACGCCCTTGGGACGGCCGGTCGAGCCCGAGGTGTAGATCATGTAGGCGGGGCTCGCCGGGGTGAGGGGCGCCGAGCGCTCGGCGTCCGTCGGATTCCCGGCGGCGGCCCGCTCCAGCGCCCCGGCGGTCGCGTCCGCGTCGAGGACCAGGGCGGAGGTGCCCGCCGGCAGCCGGTCGAGGGTGGCGCGGTCGGTGATGACCGCGTGGGGGCGGGCGTCGTCGAGCATGTACGCGATGCGCTCCGCCGGGTACTCCGGGTCGACGGGCAGATACGCGCCGCCGGCCTTGGAGACGGCGAGGATGGAGACCAGCCACTCCAGCGAGCGCGGCAGCGCCACGGCCACCACCCGCTCCGGGCCGACACCCGAGGCGATCAGGTGGTGGGCCAGCCGGTTCGCCCGCTCGTTCAACTCAACGTAGGTCAGCTCGGTGTCACCGAAGACCGCCGCGACCGCGTCCGGCGCCTGGGAGACCTGCCGCTCGAACAGCCAGGGCAGCGGCGCCTCGTCCACCTCACGCGCGGAGTCGTTCCACGCCACCAGCACCCGCTCCCGCTCCTCCGGCGAGAGCACCTCCAGCTCACCGACCGGCCGCGCCGGATCGGCCGCGGCGGCGCTCAGCAGCCGGGCGAGGCAGCCCGCGAGATACGCGGCGGTCGTCTCGTCGAACAGGTCGACGGCGTAGGTGAGTCCACCGGTGAGGCCGGCCGGCGCGCCGTCCTCGCCCCGCCGCTCGTGCAGGGTGAAGGACAGGTCGAACTTGGCGGTCCCGGCGTTGAGGTCCTCGACCTCGACGTCCAGGCCGGGCAGGTGCGGCTTGCCCTCGGCGTTGTTCTGCAGGACCAGCATCACCTGGAACAGCGGGTGATGGGCCAGCGTACGGGCCGGGTTGACGATCTCGACCAGCCGCTCGAACGGGATGTCCTGGTGGGCGAAGGCCGCCAGATCGGCCTCCCGCACCCGCTCCAGCAGCTCCCGGAAGCTCGGGTCGCCCGACACGTCCGTGCGCAGCACCAGCGTGTTGACGAAGAAGCCGACCAGATCGTCCAGCGCCTCGTCCGTACGGCCCGCCACCGCCGTACCGATCGGAATGTCCGTGCCCGCGCCGAGGCGGCTCAGCAGGGCCGCGAGACCGGCCTGCACCACCATGAAGAGGCTGCAGCGGTTGGCGCGGGCCAGCTCCGCCAGGCGGCGGTGGGTCTCGGCGTCCACGGTCAGCGGCACGGTCTCGCCGCGGTGCCCCGCGACGGCCGGGCGGGGGCGGTCGGCGGGGAGCTCCAGCAGCTCCGGCGCGCCGGCCAGGGTCTCGGCCCAGAACGCCGACTGCCGGGAGATCACGCTCTCCGGGTCGCTCTCGTCACCGAGCACCTCGCGCTGCCAGAGCGCGTAGTCGGCGTACTGGATCTCCAGCGGCTCCCACGCGGGAGCCGCGGCGCCCCCCCCCCCCCCCCCCCCCCCCCCGCCGCCCAGCCGGGCGGCGTAGGCGGCGGACAGGTCGCGCAGCAGGATGGCCACGGACCAGCCGTCGGCGGCGATGTGGTGCAGCAGCACCAGCAGGACGGAGCGCTCCTCGGCGACCCGGAACAGCGTCGCCTTGAGCGGCAGTTCGGCGTCCAGCGCGAACGCGTGGCCGGCGGCCACGCGGAGGGCGGCGTCCAGCTCCGGCTCGGCCACGGCGGTCTCGGTCAGCTCCGGGACGGCCGCGTCACCGCTGAGGACGCGCTGCCGGGGCTCGCCGTCGACCTCGGGGAAGACGGTGCGCAGGCTCTCGTGCCGGGCGACCACGTCGGCCAGGGCGGCGCGCAGCGCCTCCGCGTCGACGCGACCGCCGAGCCGCAGGGCCAGCGGCACGTTGTACGTGGCGCTCGGGCCCTCAAGCCGGTTCAGGAACCACAGCCGGTGCTGCGCGTAAGAGAGCGGAATCATGACATCTCCTCAACAGACCTCTTCATCGGCCGCAGCTTCGGCCGTGCCTTCTCGGCGGTGTCCAGGTGACCGGCGAGCGTCGCGACGGTCGGGGATTCGAACAGGGCCCGGATGGCCAGCTCGGCTCCGAAGACGGAGCGCATCCGGCTGATCAGCCGGGTGGCCATCAGGGAGTGGCCGCCGAGGTCGAAGAAGTTGTCGTCGATCCCGACCCGGTCCAGGCCCAGCACCTCGGCGAACAGGCCGCACAGGACCTCCTCGCGCGGGGTGCGCGGCGCCCGCCCGGTGGCCCGCTCGGCGTAGTCCGGCACGGGCAGCGCCCGGTGGTCCACCTTGCCGTTGGCGTTCAGCGGCAGCGCCTCCAGCGCGACGAACGCGGACGGCACCATGTACTCCGGCAGCCGGCCCGCGGTGTGCTCGCGCAGGGCGTCCGCGTCACAGCCACCGGAAGCGCCGGTGCCGGCGGAGGCGGTCACCACGTACGCCACCAGCCGCTTGTCCCCGGGCCGGTCCTCGCGGACGGTGACCACGGCCTGGGCGACCGAGGGGTGCGCGCCGAGCACGGTCTCGATCTCGCCGAGCTCGATCCGGAAGCCCCGGATCTTCACCTGGTCGTCGGCGCGGCCGACGAAGTGCAGCTGCCCCTCGTGGTCCCAGCGGACCAGGTCCCCGGTGCGGTACATCCGGGTGCCGGGCGCGCCGTACGGGTCGGCCACGAACCGGCCCGCCGTCAGCTCCGGGCGGCCCAGATAGCCGCGGGCGAGGCCGGGGCCGGCGAGGTAGAGCTCGCCGGGCACCCCGACCGGCACCGGCCGCAGCGCCGCGTCCAGCACGTACGCGGGGGTGTTGTCCATGGGGGCGCCGATGGGGACGGTCCCCGGGTAGTCGTACGGGCGGCGCAGCCGGTGGAAGGTGGCGAAGGTCGTGGTCTCCGTCGGCCCGTACACGTCGATGACGGTGGTGCGCGGGCAGTGCTCCATCACCCGCCGCAGCGCCGCGGTGGACACCACCTCGCCGCCGGTCCACACCTCGCGCACGCCGCGCAGGCACTCCGGGCGCTCCTCGGCCATCAGCCGGAACAGGCCGGCGGTGAGGAAGACGCTGGTGATGCCCCGCTCGGTGATGGTGCGGGCCAGCTCGGGCAGATCGAGGTCGCCCGGTGGGGCGATCACGACCTGGCCGCCGGAGAGCAGCGGCACCCACAGCTCGTACGTCGAGGCGTCGAAGGCGAGCGGGGAGTGCAGCAGCAGGCGCCGGTGCGCGCCGCCGCGGAAGGCGGAGTCGGCGACGAAGGCGGCGATGTTGCGGTGGGTGGTCGCGACGCCCTTGGGGGTGCCGGTGGAGCCGGAGGTGAACATGGAGTACGCCAGCCGGTCCGGGGAGACGGCGAGGTGGGGGTCGCGGTCCGCCGCGCCGCCGCCGTCGGCGGCGAGGCCGGTGACCGGGAGCACGGTGACCGCGTCCGGCCGCGGGAGCTCGGCGGGCGACCGGTCGGTGAGCAGCAGCCGGGCGCCGCTCGCCGACAGGATCGCCTCGATCCGGGAGGCGGGGTGGCGGGCGTCCAGCGGCACATAGACCGCGCCGGCCTTGAGCACGCCCAGCAGGCAGGCGACCGCCTCCGGGGAGCGCTCGTGGAGCAGGGCCACCCGGTCCTCGGCCCGGACGCCCTCGGCGATCAGCCGGTGGGCGATCCGGTTGGCGCGCCGGTCCAGCTCGGCGTAGCTCACCGTGGTGTCGCCGGAGATCAGCGCGGGCGCCTCGGGGGTGCGGGCGACCTGGGCCCGGAACAGCTCCGGCACGGACGCCGCCGGCACCTCGCGGACGGGGCCGCTCCAGCCGGTCAGCAGCAGGTCGCGGGCCTCGGGCGAGAGGATCTCCAGCTCGCCGACCGGGCGGGTCGGGTCGGCCGCGGCGGCGGTGAGCAGCCGGGCCAGGCAGTCGGCGAGGTGCGCGGCGGTACGGGCGTCGAACAGGTCGACGGCGTAGACGAGGCCGCCGCCGATGCCGGCCGGAGCGCCGTCCTCGGCGAACAGCTCGCGCAGGTTGAAGGAGAGGTCGAACTTGGCGGCCGCGGCGCGCAGATCCACGGTGCACGCCGTCAGACCGGGCAGCTCCGGCTCGGCCTCGGCGTTGTTCTGCAGGACCAGCATCACCTGGAACAGCGGGTGGTGCGCGAGCGAGCGGGCCGGGTTGACGATCTCGACCAGCCGCTCGAACGGGATGTCCTGGTGGGCGTAGGCGGCGAGGTCCGTCTCGCGCACCCGCTCCAGCAGCTCCTGGAAGCTCGGGTCGCCCGAGACGTCCGTGCGCAGCACGAGGGTGTTGACGAAGAAGCCGACCAGGTCGTCCAGCGCCTCGTCCGTGCGGCCGGCGACCGCCGTACCGAGGGGGATGTCGGTGCCCGCGCCCATGCGGCTCAGCAGCGCGGCGAGGGCGGCCTGGACGACCATGAAGGTCGTGGTGCCGGTGCGGCGCGCCAGCTCCACCACGGCGCGGTGCGTGGCGGCGCCGATGGCCACGTCGACCTGTTCCCCGCGGTACGAGGCGGTGGCCGGGCGCGGCGCGTCCAGCGGCAGTTCCAGCAGCTCCGGGGCGCCGGCGAGGGTCTTCGCCCAGAACCGCGACTGGAGCGCGAGGGCGCTCTGCGGGTCGCTCTCGTCGCCCAGCACCTGGCGCTGCCAGAGCGCGTAGTCGGCGTACTGGACCTCCAGCGGCTCCCACGCGGGCGCCGTGCCGTCGAGCCGGGCGGCGTAGGCGGCGGACAGATCGCGCAGCAGCGGGGCCGTCGACCAGCCGTCAGCGGCGATGTGGTGCATCAGCACCAGCAGCACCGCGTGCTCCTCGGAAACCCGGAACAGCGTGGCCCGCACGGGCGGTTCACCGGCCAGGTCGAAGGCGCGGCCGGTGGCCTCCGCCAGCGCCCGGTCCATGTCCTCCTCGGCGACCCGCACGGTCTCCAGGGCGGGGGCGACCCCGTCCGCGGGCAGGATCAGCTGCCGGGGCTCGCCGTCCACCTCGGTGAACAGCGTCCGCAGGCTCTCGTGGCGGCCGGCCACATCGGCGAGGGCGGCACGCAGCGCCTCCTCGTCCACGTGCCCGCTCAGCCGCAGCGCCAGCGGCACGTTGTACGTGGCGCTCGGGCCCTCCAGCCGGTTCAGGAACCACAGCCTGTGCTGCGCGTACGACAGCGGCAGGTGCTCCGGGCGCGGCATCGGGGCCAGCGCGGCGCGGGCCTCGCCCGCCTCGGCGAGCCGCTCGGCGATCCGCTCCACGGTCGGGGACTCGAAGAGCGCCCGGATGGGCAGCTCCACGCCGAACGCGGACCGCACCCGGCTGATCAGCCGGGTGGCCATCAGCGAGTGGCCGCCCAGCTCGAAGAAGTTGTCGTCCACGCCGACCCGGTCGATGCCCAGCACCTCGGCGAACAGACCGCACAGGATCTCCTCGCGCGGGGTGCGCGGCGCGCGGCCGGCGACGCGCTCGGCGTAGTCCGGCACGGGCAGCGCCCGGTGGTCGAGCTTGCCGTTGGGGGTCAGCGGCAGCACGTCCAGCGCGACGAACGCGGAGGGCACCATGTAGTCGGGCAGCTCGGCCGCCGCGTGGGCGCGCAGCGCCGCCTCGTCGCAGCCGCCGGCGGCCGGCACCACGTACGCCACCAGCCGCTTGTCCCCGGGCCGGTCCTCGCGCACGATCACCGCGGCCTGGGCCACCGCCTCGTGCGCGCCGAGCACCGTCTCGATCTCGCCGAGCTCGATGCGGAAGCCGCGCAGCTTCACCTGGTTGTCCACCCGGCTGACGAACTGCAGCTGGCCGTCCCGGGCCCAGCGCACCACGTCGCCCGAGCGGTACATCCGCGAGCCGGCCGGGCCGTACGGGTCGGCCACGAACCGGCCGGCCGTCAGCTCCGGGCGGCCCAGATAGCCGCGGGTGACCAGGTCACCGGCGATGTAGAGCTCGCCGGGCACCCCGACCGGCACCGGCCGCAGCCCCGCGTCCAGCACGTACATCCGGGTGTTCCAGATGGGCCGGCCGATGGTCACCACGCCGGAGGGCACGGCGTCGCCGGGCTCGATGCGGTACTCGGTGCAGCCGACGGTGGTCTCGGTGGGGCCGTACTCGTTGATGACGGTCGCCCCCGGGTGGCGGGCCCGCCACTGGTCGAGCACCTCGCCCATCAGCGACTCGCCGCCCAGCACGAGCTGGCGCGACGGCGAGAACCGGTCGGCGAGCTCGATCAGCAGCGGCAGATGGCTCGGGGTGGCCTTGACGAAGGTGGGCCGGGTCGCGTCGGTGACCTCGTCGGGGGCGGTGGCCCCGTCCAGCCGCACCAGATGGGCGCAGCCGCCGGCGGTCAGCGGCGCGAACAGGCCGGTGACGGTGAGGTCGAAGGAGACCGGGGAGTGCACCAGCGCCCGGCCCGCGACCGCGTCGTACGCCTGCCGCACCCAGGCCAGGTAGAGGCACAGGGAGCGGTGCTCGACCATGACGCCCTTGGGGCGCCCGGTGGAGCCGGAGGTGAAGATGACGAAGGCCGTGTGGGCGGGGGTCAGCGGGGCGAGGCGCTCGGCGTCGGTCAGGTCGTGGCCCGCGGCGGCGGCGATCTCCCGCGCGGTCCCCGGGGCGTCGAGCACCAGCGGCTCGGGGCCGTCGGGCAGCGCGGCCAGGTCCAGGGCGGCCGTCAGGTCCGGCAGGCCGGCCGAGTCGGTGATCACGGCCACCGGGGCGACGTCCTGGAGCATGAAGCCGGTGCGCTCGGCGGGGTAGGACAGGTCGAGCGGCAGATAGGCGCCGCCCGCCTTGACCACCGCGAGCAGGGCCACCACCAGGTCGGTGGAGCGGGGCAGCGCGACGGCCACATGGCGCTCGGGGCCGACGCCCCGCGCCACCAGCAGCCGGGCCAGCCGGTTCGCCCGCTCGTTGAGCGCCGCGTAGTCCAGGTGCTCGCCGGCGTGCTCGACCGCCGGGTTCCCGGGCGTACGGGCCACCTGGGCCTCGAACACCGCGGTGAGCGTGGTGCCGGGCACCTCGCGGCGCTCGCCGTGCCAGCCCGTGAGCAGCTGCAGCCGCTCCTCGGGGGCGAGGATCTCCAGGGCGCTCAGCGGCTGATCGGGGTCGGCCGCGGCGGCGGCCAGCAGCCGGACCAGGCGGTCGGCCAGGGCCCGGGCGCTCTCCTCGTCGAAGAGGTCCGCCGCGTACTCCAGGGTGCCGGCGATGCCGGTGGGGGCGCCGTCGTCGGCGTGGCGCTCCTGGAACGAGAAGGACAGGTCGAACTTGGCGACCCGCTTGTCCACGGTGGTCAGTTCGGCGTCCAGACCGGGCAGCGCGAACGCGGCGCGGGTGGTGCCCGCGAAGGTCAGCATGGTCTGGAACAGCGGGTGGTGGGCGAGCGAGCGCGCCGGGTTGACGATCTCCACCAGCCGCTCGAACGGAAGGTCCTGGTGGTCGAAGGCGGCCAGGTCACCGGCGCGCACCCGGCCCAGCAGCTGCCGGAACGTCGGGTCGCCCGCGGTGTCGGTGCGCAGCACCAGGGTGTTGGCGAAGAAGCCGATCAGATCGTCCAGGGCCTCGTCGCCGCGGCCCGCCACCGGGGTGCCGATGGGGATGTCGGTGCCGGCGCCGAGCCGGGTCAGCAGGGCGCCCAGGGCGGCCTGGACGGTCATGAAGACGGTGGTGCCGGTCCGGCGGGCGAGCCGGGTCAGCCGCTCGTGCAGCTCGGCGTCCACGGTCAGGTCGACGAGGCCGCCGCGGCCGCTGGCGACCGCTGGCCGGGGCCGGTCGGTGGGCAGCTCCAGCACCTCGGGGAGGCCGCTCAGCCGCTCCTTCCAGTACGCGGCCTGCCGCTCCATGGCCGCGGAGCCGTCGGCGAGATGGGCCTGCTGCCACAGCGCGTAGTCGGCGTACTGGACGGGCAGCGGCTGCCACGCGGGCGCCTCGCCGCGCAGTCGGGCCGCGTACGCGGTCGACAGATCGCGGCTGAGCGGGGCGAGGGAGGAGCCGTCGGTGACGATGTGGTGCAGCAGCAGGAGCAGGACGTGCCGCTCCGGGCCGACGGGGAAGAGGACGGCGCGCAGCGGGGGCGCGGCCTCCAGGTCGAAGCGGTGCCGGGCGGCCTCGGCCACGGCTTCGCGCAGCGCGCGCTCGGCGGCCTCGCCGCCGGCCTCGCCCGGCTCGGGGAGCTCGTGGACCAGCGGCTCGGGGCGGAACGCGGCGGGCTCCAGCACCTCCTGGTACGGGACACCGTCCACGGCCGGGTAGCGGGTGCGCAGCACCTCGTGACGGGCCGTCAGGTCGGCGAGGGCCCCGGCCAGCGCGGCGCGGTCGAGCGGACCGCGCAGATCGAGGGTGAGCGCCACGTTGTAGGCGGCGCCGCTGTCCTCCACCTGGTGCAGGAACCACAGGCGGTGCTGGGCGGCGGAGAGCGCGATCCGCTCGGGGCGGTCGACGGGGACGAGCGCGGGGCGGCCCGCGTCGGCGTCGTCGATCCGGGCCGCGAGCTCGGCCACGGTCGGGGCGTCGAACAGGGCGTGCACGGACAGGGTGGCGCCGAGCGCCTTGCGCACCCGGTTGATCAGGCGGTTGGCCTTGAGCGAGTGGCCGCCCAGGGCGAAGAAGTCGTCGTCGATGCCGACCCGGGGGACGCCGAGCACCTCGGCGAAGATCCCGCACAGCACCTCCTCGCGGAGGGTGCGCGGGGCGCGTACGGGCCGGCCGGCGGCCGCCGCTCCGGCGGGCGCGGAGTCGGCGGCGGGCACGGGCAGCGCGGCCCGGTCCACCTTGCCGTTGGGGGTGAGCGGCAGCGCGTCCAGGACGGTGAAGGCGGCGGGCACCATGTGCGCGGGGAGCCGCGCGGCGACGGCGGCGCGGATCTCCTCGACGGCCGGCGCCCCGGCCCCGGCCTCGGGCACGAGACAGGCGACGAGCCGCTGGTCGCCGGCGGCGTCGGGGGTGGCGGTCACGGCCGCGGCGGCGATGCCGGGCTGCGCGGCGAGCACGGCCTCGATCTCGGCCGGCTCCACGCGATGGCCACGGATCTTCATCTGATCGTCGGCGCGCCCCAGGTACTCCAGGGTCCCGTCGCCGTTGCCGCGCACGAGGTCACCGGTGCGGTAGTCCCGCACGGCGGGGGCGGGAACGGCACGCGCCCCGGGCGCGGGGGCCACCTCGAAACGCGCGCCGCCCCCGGTCATGGGGCCGGTGGAGCCGGCGTCGAGCCCGGCACGGGCCGTGGCCTCCGCGCCGGACGCGGCGCACGCGCCAGCGTCCACGCCGGAAGCGGCCTGGGGACGCGCAGCGGTCGCGGCGCCGGAAGCGCCCTCGGGGCGCACGTCCGCCGCGGCGGGGCCGTCCGCCGCCGGGGCGGCGTCCGAACCGCCGGCACGGCCGGCGGAACCCGGCTCGGCCGGGCCGTTCGCCACGGCACCGGCCCCGAGCGCGGGGGGCGCCTCGGAACGGGTGCCGCCCCCGATCATGCGGCCGGCGGAGCCGACGTCGAGCCCGGCACAGGCGGCGGCCTCCGCCGCGGAGCCGGCATACGGGCCAGCGTCGGCGCCGGAAGCGCCCTCGCGGCGCGCGCCGGCCGCGTCAGCGGCCTGGGTGCGGCCGTCCGCCGACGCACCCGCACGGCCCGCGGAAACCGACTCCGCCGGGGCGAAGCCGGAGGTCTGGGTGGGGTCGCCCTCGTCCGCGTAGCGGGCGAGGTAGCGCGTGCGGACGACGAGTTCGCCGCCGGCGGCCGCCGCCGCGTCCCCGGCCGGCACCAGCCGGCCGTCCTCCGTGCGCACCAGCAGCGTCACCCCGTCGATGCCGGGGCCCAGCGGCAGCCGGGCGCCGCCCTCCGCGCGCACCGGACCGCCCGGCTCGCGCACGGTCAGCACCGAGATCGCCTGCGGGGTCTCCGTCGCGCCGTAGAGGTTGAGCAGCCGGGCCGCGGGCGCGAGCCCGGCCCACGCGGCGGCCGTGTGCCGGCCGAGCGGCTCGCCGCCGAAGCCGGCCTGCCGCAGCCGCGGCCAGCCCCCGGCGGGCGCGGCGTCGGCGAGGGCGTCACCGAGCCCGGGGGTCAGGTGGAGGACGGTGATCTCCTCGTCCGCCAGCCAGCGCCCCAGCCCGGCCGCGTCCCGCGGGTCGAGACCGGGCACGTGCACGGAGGCGCCCACCCACAGCGGAGCGAACAGGTCGCGCAGCAGCGGGTCGTGGCCGAGGCCGGAGACCGCGGCGAAGCGGTCGTCGGCGGTGAGGCCGAACGTGTCGGTGTACCAGTCGAGGAAGTGCGCGACCGGCGCCCACGCGCCGAGCACGGCACGCGGCCGGCCGGTGGTGCCGGAGGTGAAGGTCAGATACGCGGTGTCCCACGGGTCGCGGTCGGCGCCCGAACCGAAAACGGCCGAGCCCACGCCCGAAACGCCCGAGCCCGAACCCGTAACGGCAACGCCCGAACCCGTAACGACGTCCGCCGCCCCCGGCCAGGAGCCGTCCGCCGCCGGGCCGATCACCGGGGTCGCCCCCGCGGCCACCGCCGGCACGCCCTCCCCCGTGCAGTCCAGCCACACCCGGGGCCGGGCCCGGTCCGCGCAGTCCGCGAGCCGCTCGGCGGGGTACGCGGAGTCCAGGACGGTGAACGCGGCGCCCGCCTCGGCGATCGCGAGCAGGGCGATCAACAGCCGCGGGTGGCGGTGCGCGTGGACGGCGACCGTGTCGCCCGCCCCGACGCCCTCGGCCCGCAGCCGCCCGGCGAGGCGCCCCGCGGCGTCCGCCAGCTCGCGGTAGCTCCACCGGCGGCCGGCACCGGTCAGCGCGAGGGCCTCCGGCGTACGGGCCGCGTGCGCGGCGAGCCTGGCCGACAGGGACGCGTACGGCTCGTACGCCCCGCGCGGCCCCGCGGCCCCCTCGGTGCGGGCCTGCCGGCCCACCGGCCGCTCGGAACCCCGCATCGGCACACCTTCCATGACTGTCGACTCCTCATTCGCTCATGGGCCGTACGACCTCGGCGCGATCTGTCGACGGACGCTACGGACGGCGGTTTTCGTCGCGTTATTGACGCCCTTTCACCCCGGCCCGCGGCCCCGGATACGGAGGCGATAAGCGGCCAATAGCCCCCGCTCCTACGGTCGGCCTGCCGGTTGCTGTCAGGGGCTGGTGGTGGTGCAGCCGGTGCTGACCGTGCCCACCGGCCGCCTCCGGTGGCCACCGGAGAAAGAAGCGAGAGGACCCGATGACGACGGCGATCCGGATCGAGAATCTGGTCAAGAGTTTCGGGGGCACCCCCGCAGTGCGCGGGGTGAGCCTGGAGGTGACGGCGGGCCGGGTGCTCGGCCTGCTGGGCCCCAACGGGGCGGGCAAGACCACCACCGTCAGAATGCTGGCGACGCTGGTGCGCCCGGACGGCGGGCGGGCGGAGATCCACGGCTACGACGTGGTGCGCCACGCCCCCCAGGTGCGCTCCCTGATCGGCCTGACCGGCCAGTACGCGGCGGTGG
Organism: Streptomyces sp. URMC 123; assembly: GCF_051386515.1. Lineage (NCBI taxonomy): Bacteria > Bacillati > Actinomycetota > Actinomycetes > Kitasatosporales > Streptomycetaceae > Streptomyces > Streptomyces sp. URMC 123. The sequence continues at coordinate 31,425 of NZ_JBPQTV010000029.1, forward strand.
ACCAGGACATCTCCGGCTGGGAGAACCTCTACCTGGTCGGGCGGCTGCTCGACCTGCCGGCCCGCGCCGCGCGCGCCCGGGCCGACGAGATGCTGGAGCGCTTCTCCCTCACCGAGGCCGGCCGCCGCCCCGCCGGCGGCTACTCCGGCGGCATGCGCCGCCGGCTGGACATCGCCGTGAGCCTGGTCGGCAACCCGAAGGTGCTGTTCCTGGACGAGCCCACCACCGGGCTCGACCCGCGCAGCCGCAACGAACTGTGGGACGAGGTGCGCGCGCTGGCCGGCTCGGGCACCACCGTGCTGCTCACGACCCAGTACATGGAGGAGGCGGAGGCGCTCGCCGACTCGCTCGTGGTCATCGACCGCGGGCAGGTCATCGCCTCCGGCTCCACGGAGGAGCTGCGCCGCCGGGTGGGCGGACAGGTGCTGCGGGTGGTGCCGGAGGACGCGGCCCGGCTCGCCGAGGTGCGCGGCGCCCTGCGCGCCGGCGGCATCGGCGAGGCCGAGATCGACCCGGACGCCGGCCTGGTGCAGCTCCCGCTCACCGACCGGAGCGCGGGGCTCACCGCGGCCGTACGGGTGCTGGCGGAGGCCGGCATTCCGCTCGCCGGCATCAACACGCATGTGCCCACGCTCGACGAGGTCTTCCTGACGCTCACGGGGGCGCCCGGCGCGGACGCGTCGGACGCGGGCACGACCGGAGCGGACGGAGCGGACACGGCCGACACGGGCGCGCCCGACACCGACGCGGACGCGGCCGGCGCGCGCACGGCACACGAGGCAACGAGGAGCGCGGCATGAGCGTGATCACCCCATCCCCCGGCGCGTTGGACGACCGCGGACCCATCGGCTCCGTACCGGGCGTGACGCAGACCGTACGGCACTCCCTGGCCATCGCCCGCCGCAATCTGCGCAAGGTGCTGGCCAGCCCCGGCCAGGTGCTCGACGCCACCCTGATGCCGGTGGTCTTCGCGCTCATCTTCGTCTTCGTCTTCGGCGGCGCGATCTCCGGCAGCAACGCGGAGTACCGGCAGTACCTGATGCCCGGCATCATGGCGCTGACCATCACCATCGCCTCCCGCAGCTCCGGGCTGAGCCTCAACACCGACTTCACCAACGGGGTGATGGACCGCTTCCGCTCGCTGCCGGTGGCCCGCTCCGCCGTGCTGACCGGGCGCATCCTCGCGGACGCGCTGCGCATGCTCGTCAGCCAGCTCGTGATCCTCGCCTTCGCCCTGCTGATCGGCTTCCGGGTGCACACCTCGGTCGTCTCCGCGGCGGCCGCCATCGGCATCGTGCTGCTCTACGGCATCGCCCTGTGCTGGATGCACGCCTACATCGGGCTGGTCGCCCGCACGCCCGAGACCGTGCAGAGCGTCGGCATGCTCGCCATGGTGCCGTTCCAGTTCGGCAGCTCGATCTTCGTGGACCCGGGCACGATGCCCGGCTGGCTGCGGGTGATCGTCGCCAACAACCCGATGACGCTCGTCGTCGACGCCGCCCGCAACCTGATGATCGGCGGCCCGGTGGCCCACCAGGTGCTGGGCGCGCTGGCCTGGAGCGTCGGCCTGATCGCCCTGTTCGCGGGGCTGTCGATCCGCGCGTACCGGAGGCGGGTGTGACGCCCGCGGCCTCCCGGTGGCTGCGCGTGCTGCGCGCCGTCCCCGACCCCCGCGCCCGGCTGATCTGCTTCCCGCACGCCGGCGGCACCGCGTCCTTCTTCCGCTCCTGGCCCCGGTGGCTCCCCGCCGACGTCGAGGTCGCCGCCGTCCGCTACCCCGGGCGGGAGGACCGCATCGGCGAGCCCTGCCCGGCCGGCATGCGGGAGCTGAGCGACGCGATCGTCTCCGCGCTGCTCCCGCTGACCGACCGCCCGCTGGTCCTCTTCGGCCACAGCATGGGCGCCTCCGTCGCCCACGAGGTGGCGCTCGGCCTCACCGAGGAGCACGCGGCGCCGCCCGCGGCCCTGCTGGTCTCCGCGCGCTGCGCGCCGCAGCGACTGCGGCCCACCGGCACGGGGGACCTGCCCGACGACGAGCTCATCGCCGAGGTCGTCCGGCGCGGCGGGCCGGTGTCCGCGGCGCTCGACCACCCCGAGGTGCGCGAACTCGCGCTGCCCGCCATCAGGGCGGACTACCGGCTGCTCGACCGGTACGCGGCGGAGGTACGGGCCGATGCGGGCGTACGGGCCGATGCGGACGTACGTGTCGGTGCGGGCGTACGGGCCGGGCGCGTCCGGCTGGCCACGCCGGTCACGGCCTACTACGGCGAGCGCGACGACAAGCTGCCGGTCGACGACGTACTCGCCTGGTCCGCCACCACCGACGCGGGCTTCGCCGCCCGCGGCTTCCCCGGCGGCCACTTCTACCTCGTGCCGGACGAGCCGGCGCTGGTCGGCGACGTCACCGAGCGCCTCACGTCCGCCGTCCCGGCCCCTCCCGGCCCCCACACCACGGAGAGAACGTGCTGACCCCCACCCGCCTCGCCACCGGCACCGACCTGCTCGCCGCCGCCCCCGACCCGTGGACCCGCGGCCTGATCGCCCCGTCCTGGACCGGGCCGGCCTGGGCGGCGGACGGCGCCGCGGCCTACGGCACCGCCACCGGGCCCGACCCCGCCGGCTGGATCACCCTCGTCGGCGAACCCGCCGCGGCGGGACGGCTGCTGCGCGCGGTGCTCGCGGACCTGCCCGAGCCTCCGTACGGGGTGACCGTGCCGCGCGGCACGGACCTGGACGGCGTCCCCGGCGCCCCGGACCCGGCGGACGACGCCGAGGCGTACGAGCACTGGGAACTGATGACCGCGGCGCGCGCGCCCGAGCCCGTACGGGGTGAGGAACGGGTCGCCGCGGCGGAGGGCGACCCGGCGGAGATCGGCGCGCTGCTCGCCGTCGCCAGCCCGGGGTACGCGGTGCGGCCCGGCGACCCCCAGGTCGAGCTGTGGGCGGCCGTCCGCGCGCCCGGCGGCGACCTCGCGGCGGTCGGGGCGCTGCAGCGGCGTCCGGCGACCGGGGTCGCCCACCTCGCCTCGATCGCCACGGGGCCCGCGTGGCGCGGGCAGGGGCTCGGTGCGGCGGTCACCTCGTGGCTGACCCGCCGCGTCCTCGCCTCCGGCGACCCGGAGTGCACGCTCTCCGTCCACTCCACCAACGCGACGGCCCGCCGCCTCTACGAACGCCTCGGCTACGCCACGGTCTCGACGTTCACGAGCGTCTCCCTGGACGAGTCCTAGCCCCCGGCTCGTTCTTTGCGCGACGCCCCCGTCGTGGCTTGCCCCTGACGTACGGCGCGCCCTCCGGGCGAGTCCGCGCGACGCCCCCGTCGTGGCTCGCCCCTGCATTCCCCGGCCTCGGCCGGTGGTGCTTCCCCGCCCCTCCGGCACGGCTCCCATACCCCCGGCCGAAGGCCGGGGGCCTTTGCCCGCCCCGAAGGGGCGGGGGTGTGCGTTTCCCGGCCTCCGGCTGGGGCCACGTTGCCTGTGCCGTGAGCGCCACGAGCGTCTGCCCGCGCCTTCGGTGCGGACCACCACCTCCACCCCGGCCGAAGGCCGGGGAAAACACCCTGCCCCTTCGGGGCAGGAGAGGGGGCCGCGCTGAAGGCCGGGGCCATTTCCCGCCCCTTCGGGGCGAAGCACCACCCCAC
>NZ_JBPQTV010000030.1:0-35060 GCF_051386515.1 Streptomyces sp. URMC 123
GTTCCCCTTCCGTATCGGGCAGGGAGGGGAGGGCGGCAGCGGTGGCGCCCACGGAGGCCAAGGCGGCGCAGCCGGGGGCACGGGCACCAACGGGGGGGCCGGGCACGGCAACAACCCGGGCGCCCCGGGCACGGCCGGCGGGGACACGATGATCGGTTTCGCCAAGGACGACGCGGTACTCCTGGCGCGTGGTGGCGCGGGAGGGTACGGCGCGTCGCCGAATGACGCGGTGGCCGGCGGCGGCATCGGCGGCTGGCACGGGAACAACGGCGGCTACGGGGGCCCCGGCGGGACGGCCGGGCCGACTCGCAGCCGCGCGGGCGGCGGTAACCACAGCACGGGGAACAGCACCTGTGAATTGATGCAACTGCTCGCCACATCGCCCGGGCCCGGCGGCGCCGCGGGCGAGGACGGGCTGGAGGGCGGCGCTGGTGAATCCGGTACCGCCGGCAGTGCGAGCCGGTCCGGCGACGGCGGCTCCGGCGGTCGCAGCTACATGCTTCGAGGTGCCGGAGGAAGCGGTGGAGCAGCGGTTGTCGTCGGCGGACGCGGCTTCGGCGAGGGCGGTGACGGAGGCGCGGGAGGTCCAGGAGGCGCAGGCGGCGCAGGAGGCAACGGCGCGATCAAGGGGCACAAGGGCAGCCCGGGGGCTCCCGGACTGCCCGGGTTCCCTGGACAGCGTGGTCGTGATGGGGCCCATGGCGCCGTCGTGATCCAGTGGCAGCAGTGACCGGCGGCCCGGACGCCCCCAGGACGTCGAGCCCCATCAGCTGAACGCACATGGTCGGGTAGGCGTGTGCCGCGAGTCGCGGCGGCGCCCCGGTTCGCGTGCCACAAACTGCCGGGGCGCGCTTCCTAGGGGCTCGCGAGGATGTGGCGCACGGATGCCCGACCGTCGGTCTGCCAGTGCGGGGTTTGTTCGGTGAGGCGGGCGTAGAGGCGGTGCCAGGCGGCGGTGTCCTCGCCGAGCCGGTCGCGTACGAGTGTTCCCACCTCGGTCAGAGCCGTACGGGTTTGCGCCGGGGTGTCCGTGCGGCGGCGGGCGCGGTTGAGGTAGCTCAGGACGACGGCGGCCGGGGCGGCTTCCGTGATGAGGTCCTCGCCCGTCAGCGCACCTGTTTCCAGCAGGTGGTCGAGCAGGACGTCAACGGGCTCGCGGAAGTGCCGGCCGAGGCCGTGGCGGACGCGGGCCCTGACGAGGTCTCGCTCCTGGGGGAAGGTGCGCCGCGTGAGTGGGGGCAGGTGGGCGGCGTGGCGGATGGTGAGGTCGGTGGGCGCGGCGGGGTGGCGGACGAGGTGTTCCCAGTGGGGAATCGGCTCTGCCCGGTGCGCGGCCTCCAGGGCGTCCCACTGCCACGTGCCCGGGGTGCTGTCGAGGATGCTTCGGTTGGCGCAGTGTCCGCGGGCGCGCCGTAGCCGTTTGACCATGCGGTCGGCCGACGCTTCCCGCTCGGCGCGGGCTGCCAGCAGCGCCGCGGGATCGGCCGCGGCGAGCGCCTTGTGGCACAGCCGGGTCGCGGTGGCGCCGAGTACGCCGCTCTCGGCGAGGCGTGCCAGCCGCTCGCGCCCGCCGTGCTCGAGCAGGCTCAGGCAGCCGGCCAGTTGCTGCGCCAGCGTGAGGTGCTTGCCGGAGCGGGCGAAGACGAGTTCCACCAGATCCGGTTCGGCGGACTCCAGCCATACGGTGCCGCCGGGCGGCTGGGCGAGCGGGTCGGCGTGCAGTTCGGCGACGAGCCGGGACGCCAGCCGGCCCGGCCGGGAGGCGATGCGGTGGCGCAGGGCCGGGTCGCTCGTGGTGCGCAGGACGGCGAGGTCGACGTCGGGGTCGGCAAGATCGAGGAGCCGGTCGGTGCAGCCGTGGCTCAGCCACCGGTGCTGTTCGGCCAGGACGCGCAGAGCCTCACGGTCTCCGATGTCGAGCAGGTGCTCGAAGGCGATGCGGGGCGTCGGGCTGTGGCGCAGGAGATAGGCGGCGAGCATCCACGGCCCGTCGGGGCCGAAGCGCGGCAGCACCGCGCTCAGGACCGGCGGCGCGGCGGCGCACAGCAGGGTGCCCAGCGGCCAGGCCCAGAGGTGGTTGCCGTGGGCGAGCAGGTCCAGGGCCGCGTCCGGGGTGGTGGGCGCGGGGCCGGAGGCCGTGTCGAGGCCCGCGCACAGATTGCGCAGCGTGCCCGCCTCGCGCGGGGCGTGCCAGCGGGCGCGGTCGAGCAGCTCGGGCCAGGTGAGGGCGCGATCGGGGTGGCCGTCGGTCGCCGCCGGTCGCGCGGCGGCGGCGAGCCGGAGCCAGGCGTCGGGGTCGATCCCGAGTTCCGCTTCGAGCAGCGCGGCGAGCGCCCGCCGCCAGGCCGCGACGAAGGCCAGGTCGTCGTAGCTGTGCAGGGGGCGCAGCAGGTGGACCGCGGGAAGGTGACGCAGCAGGTCGTCGGCCGACAGGATGCCGTGGAGGTAGGCCCGCTCCGCGATCCGCGCCATGCGATCGGCGGTGTCGGCTTCACGCATCCACGTCACCACCTCCTGCCGGGTAGGGGCCTCGCACGCGTGGGCGAGGCGGTCCAGTCCCGCGTCCAGGCACGCCCGCCGCAGCCAGCGCGGGTGCCGCCACCCGGGTGCGTCCGCCACCTTGTGCGCCGCGAGGTAGCGCAGCACCTGGGGGTCCCGGGGCAGCGGGGCCGTGGAGCCGGGCGGTGCGAGGGACAGCAGCAGGTCGATCGCGCCGAGCGCTGAGCGTCCGCGCTGCTCCACGGGCGCCGGGGCCGGCGTGTGCACGTGGGTGTCAGCGGGCGGTGTCCGGCGTGCTTCATCGGCCGGCCGCGCCGTGGCCCGGGTTCCGGTTGCCGCCCGAGAGGCCCGGGCGGCGGCGTCTGTGACGGCCTGGGCCAGGGACCCAGGATGCTCGGCGAGCGTGTCCAACAGCAGCTCCCACGCGGCGCCACGGTCCGCGAGACGGTCGCGCACGAGCTTCGCCAGCTCGGCGCGGGCCGCCTCACCCAACAGGCCCTCTGCGGCCAGACGGTGCAGGGCCCGTACGGCGTGGGCGGCGGGCCGCGCGGTGGTGACCAGCTCGGCCGCGTCGAGCAGTCCCGCCCGCACCACGCCGACCGCCCACTGAGGGGCCGACCCGTCCAGCTCTTCGTCAGCCAGCCGCCGCGAGGGCGGTGTGAGGTTGCCGGCGATGCGCCCACCGGCGCGCCACGGCGCGTTGAGCACCGAGAGCAGGAACTCGGCGCGCTCGGCGTCGGTGGCGTCCTCGTGCCGAAGCAGTTCCTCGGCGGCCTTCGGCATGAAGGGCGCCTGCCGGTTGGCGGCGGCCAGGGCCCGCATGTCGTGCGCGTACGGCTCGCTGAACAGGTCGCGCAGCGTGCTGGTCCCCCGGCTGGCGCTCAGCAGCCGCGGCAGGGCGGCCGGGTCCTCGTACGGCTCGCCGTCGGCCCGCAGCCGGGCGGCGCCGCCCGGCCCGTCCAGCGCCGCGGCCACAGCGGCGCGCACCTCGGCGTGGAGGTGCCGTGCGACCGCGGGATCGGCCAGCATGGCGCGTACGGCGTCGGGCCCCTGGCACTCCCACACGCGCAGCAGGGCATGGCGCTGGGCCGTCCTGCGCGGCCCCAAGGCCAGGGCCCGGGCGGTGAGTTCACGGTCACCGCTGCCCAGCAGCGGCGCCGTGCGGCTGCGCGAGCCGTCCGCGGTGGCGGCGGCCGAGGCCGACAGCAGTTCTGCGCGCAGGCCGTCGTCGAGGGGAACGTGGTGGACGGCGTGGGCGATGGCCCGCCGCAGGGACGGGGTGCAGCGCGCATTGCGGTACACGGCCGCGTTCACCGCCGGGTCGTCGGCGGCCACGAGGCGCTTCAGTACGCGCGCGTCGAGCCGCGGGTGGCGGGCGAGGGCGGCCCGGGCACGGCGGTCGCCGTACCGGACGACGGCATCCGACAGGGCCCGCCCCGGCAGCGGGCCACCGGAGATCAGCGACACCAGCGTCCGGTCCGGCAAGGCGGTCAGCGCGGCAGCGGCGTGTTCGGCCGCCGTGTGTTCCAGCAGCAGCGCCAGCGTCTGGCCGGCGGACTTCGGCGGTACGAGAGTGTCGTCGCCGCCGGCGCTTTCGGGCAGGGCCGCCAGCAGCTCGGGCAGGGAGTGCCCGGAGGTCGCGAGGGCGTCATGCAGGGCTCGCCAGCGCAGCGGGTCGCCTCCGAGGTGGCGTTCGCTCAGCTCGGCGAGCAGCGCCGCCGCGGGGGTACCGGGCCGCACGCCGTCACGCAGGTGGCCGGCGAGAGCGCGCGCCGGGCGAGCGCGGCGTACGAGTTCGGCGGTGAGGTCCTCGTCCAGCTCGCCGGCCGTACGCGCGGCGTCGACCAGTCGCGCCGGCCCGGATGCCTTCGGCGAGGCGAGGGCGCTCCGCAGCGCTTCGGCGGCGCGGCCCGGGACTGCCGCCGGCCCCGGGGCGGGGGAGGGCGGCCCGGGCAGGTCGGGAGCGTCTCGCCCAGCCCGTGGCGTACGGCGTCCCACTCCCCGGCCGACACGCTGCCGGCCAGCAACTCCAGCACGGCACGGCGCAGACCGGCGTCCACTGTTCCCCCATTCGATCACGCGTCAGGCGTCACGGCCCATCCCATCACGGGCGCGGCACCGGCCCACGGCCGGGCCACGACGGCCGACCAGCAGCCGGCGAGCGGCCGCCAGTGCGAAGGCGGTGGCGCCGCCTGCGACCGCGACCGACACCGGTGCGCCCGGACTACTGGGGTGTCCAGGAGGCGTTGGGCCAGCGATACTCGTCGAAGCCGTCGGGCACCTTGCCGCAGGGAGCGTAGGTGCTCACGGCGAAGACGCGCGTGGCCCGGTACCAGCCCACGTCCACGAGGTCGCCGGTCGCGGGGTGCTCGAACCGGAAGCCTTCGTCGGGGAACTCGTGGGTGAGCTTCCATCCCTCGCTCGCCAGGCGAAGGCGGGTGCGCTCCTGCGCGGAGCGGGCCGCGGCCTCCGCCACGCCCGTCACCTGCCACCGGAGCTCGAAGCTGCGCGAGTCGGGGCGGCCCTGGTCGATGTGGGCGATGTTCTTCAGGCCGCTGTAGTAGCAGTCGGCGCGCGCCTCCACCTGGGAGGGAGCGTCGGGGGCTCGGCCCAGGCCCGCCTCGTCGTACACGCGCTGCACCTCACCCTTGAGCCGCGCGGCGACCTGATCGGGGTCCGTGGCGGGGTACGGTTCGCCGTTCCACAGACGATGGACGGCGGGTCCCACGACCATGGCTACGGCCACGACCGCGCCCACGACGAGCAGGCCGCCGGCGGACCACAGCATCACACGGGCGGGACGACGCCCCGGAACAGAACTCATGATCGAAAGCGTAGGAGTCCGACACGCCGCCCCGCGTGGGCGCGGCTACTCAGATGGGGGATGAGTAGCGCGTCGGGCTGCCCGGGGGCCTGCCCGCGGCCCTGACACCGACGCCGCGCCCACGCCGGCGCCCTGGCAGGCTGTGTCAGATATCGAGCGCGCCCGGTCGGCCTCTTCCCGGCATTCCAGTCCGTCAAAGTCGGCGCGGCCGCCAGCCGTGCCACCCGCGGTATGGGCCCGGGAGAATCACACGGTTCCGGCAGTCGAATACTCGGTGAATCGATGCACGCTCTGTGGATTCAGCCGATAACCGGGGCGGCCCTGGATGACGGCGTCCTGGATGATGCTGTAGTCCGCGACATCCCGGAACCGCTCCTGGCAGGCGATCCGAAATCTGCGGACCGTCTGTGCCAGGGCCGCGGAGGTCCGGTTCGTACGGTGGGACAACTCGGCCGCGGAGAGAAACGGGAGATCGGATTCTTCCGAGGAGTTCTGCTCGAAATCCCGGCCCAGGACTCGGAGAATGTCGATGAGCGGCTGCGGCGTCCACTCGTACACGGTGATTCCCTCGATCGACAGCAACGGACCGTAGAGCGTGACCTCGAGCCGATTCCGCTCCGGCAGTTGCTCGTCGTCCAGGTCGAGAGAGAGGAACGCGGGCGCGAGATGACTGACCCGCAGCCCGATGTACCGGCTGAGCAGCTGGCGGCGCTCCGCGTTTCGCGGCGCCTGCACATAGTCGACCACGGCGCCCAGGGCGTCCGGCAGGGTCGGCCTCAAATCCCGCAGATAGCGGGCGATCCACTCCACCGACGCGTCCCTGCCGTGCAGCCGGGCGTGCAGCACGGAGGTGTCCAGCAGGACGAGGGACGCACAGGTGTCCAGTCCTGCGTAGCCCAGGCGGTCGTGCAGCGTCGCGGCCGTGTCGATCAGCGCATGCGGCTTCACGCGGACCCGGTAGCTGCGCAGCATCCGGTGCCAGTTCTCATACGCCGTGAGATGGACGTTCCACTTCTCGGGGGCCTCCAGATAACGGTCGCCCAGCAGCCGGAAAATTTTTGGGTAGGGCGACTGCTGATAGGTGGCCCAGCCGAAGGAGAAGGTGTCGAGTGCCGCGTCGAAGTCGCGCTGCGTACCGTACCGGCAGGCCGAAATGAGGAACTCGCTGGTGCGGACGTAGCGCATGAGGAGTTCGCGATCCCGTTCCGTCAGCTCGGTCGGGCGCAGGACGGAGGATTCCACGAACGTGCTGTACTCGCCGCTCTGCACGTCCCCCAGGTGAAAGGCGAAGGACCGCTCCGTGCCGGATGTGACCGACGGATGCTCGGCGAGCACCTTCTCCACGTACTCCCGCTGTGCCTCGAGCTCGGCGTGGGCCTCCTCCCCGTGCCCGGCGAGCAGGTGGGCGATGACCAGGTCGGTGTGCAGCCAGGCCGCGTCCGCGAAGTAGCGGTACTTCCGGTAGCGATCGAGGGAGTCCTGGAAGAGCGGCACCGCCCGCTCGGGATCGTTGCCGGCGGCGGCCACCAGGGCTTCCCGCCACAGCACGAAGGAGACACGGGAGAACGACTCGGGCTTCACCTCGAACCCCGCCTCGCCGGCAAGCCGGGCGAACGCCGAGGGGAACAGGGACTCGGCGTACCCCGCCCACCCCTGGCTGAGGTGGTCGGCCACCTCCATCAGCAGGTCGAGCGAGCGCTCCCGCACCGCGCGGCCGAGGAGCTCGATCAGCTCCCTCGTCCGCGGCAGGATACGGCCGGTGTAGTAGAAGGAGGTGTTGACGTACTTCTCCGCCGTCGCGAGCAGCGTGGGCGCGGCCGACGCGCCGCCGTCCATACGGGCGCACAGCTCGCCGAGGAGCAGCAGGACGGCGACGTCGTGCTCATTGGCCTGCCGCAGGTCGGCGGCGGGCACGTCCACCACGTCCGTCACCACGACCCGGCGGCCGCCGGCCACATGCTCCTCGAGCGTGCGATAGCGCTCGATCACGCTGCTCATCTTCGCTGTCCCATCGTTGCGTCGCCCGTGGCGCGAGAGAGTCTCGCCGGACAGGCGTGAGGCGGCCCACTGCTGGGCGAGTGTGCCACGCGTATCGCGTGCCGATGACACTGCGCAGGCCCCTCGATGTCATCTTAGACAAGCTGGATGACTCAAAGGCCATGACCACATCGTGAGGCTCCGGTCGACGGCCGGGCAGACTGTGAGACCAGGAGGACCGGGGGCCCTGACGCGCAACTCGGCTATGCAGGTGTGCCGGTGACGAGTGCCGCGACTCCGGATGACTGGAACGGCCGTGTGGTGCGGGCCGCGCGCTGGGACTCCGACCTCAGGGCTCGCAGAGGCGTACGGCGAGGGCGGCGATGTCGTCGTCCAGGCGTCCTCTGCTGTAGCGGAGGAGGTCGCGGTGAAGTGCCGTGAGCAGTTCGTGGGGCGGCGTCGGGGGCTGTCGGCGCATCCACGCTGCCAGCGGGAAGAACTCGCCGTCGTGGGCGCGGGCCTCGGCGATCCCGTCGGTGTAGAGGAGCAGCAGGTCGCCGGGGGTGAAGTCGAAGGTGTCGACGGTGTAGTGATCGCCGATGAACTCCGCGAGGCCGAGCAGTGGCGAGGGGGTGACGGGTTCGAGGACACGGAGTTCCCCGCGGTGCAGGAGCATCGGCGGGGGATGTCCGCAGTTCAGGATGTCGATACGTCGGCCCCCGCGCGGGATCTCGGCGAGAAGGGCGGTGGCGAAGCGCTCCATCGGCCCCTCGGGGGGAAAGGCGGCGTTGTAACGGGTGCTGCTGGCGTCCAGCCTGCGTGCGACGTCGACCATGTCGGTCTCGCCGTAAGCCGCCTCTCGGAAGGCGTTGACGATCGCCGCGGCCGCCCCCACTGCCGGCAGGCCCTTGCCCCGCACGTCACCGATGAGCAGCCTGACCCCGTACGGCGTGTCGACGACCTCGTAGAAGTCCCCGCCGATGCGGGCCTCCGCCGCGGCCGCGAGATACAGCGACTCGATCTCGATGACGCCGAAGCGGCGCGGCATAGGGCTCAGCACCACCTGCTGTGCCGCCTCCGCGACGAGCCGTACGTGGAAGAGGGTGCGCTCACGTTGGAGCCGGACGTGGCTTCCGTACGCGGCGGCCACGGTGACCGCGATGATCCCGGCGGCTGTCCACCACGTCCCCAGACCAGGGAAGACGAGGCTGAGGCCGATCATCAGCAAGAGGCAGACCGTCCCGAGCAGCACGGTGGGGAGGACCGGCCACATGGAGGCGGCCAGGGCCGGCGCCGCGGGCAGGAGGCGGCTGAAGGCCATTTCCGGCGGAGTGGAGTACGCCAGGCTGGCGATGACGACGGTGAGCATGACCGGCGACAGCCGCACGAATCTTCCCGGGCCGGGGCGCCGACGGAGCCGCAGCCGTCCAGACGCGATCACACTTCATAGAATATCCACGTAATCAGGGCATGGCGCTCTGACGATCAGGGTCGACCGCCTGCCCGGACCGGCTCGCCGGCCTGCGACGCCCCCCGACGGTGCCACCGCCACCTGCAAGGTCTTCGATGATCAGGTTCGGGAGAGGGTGCGGTGTCACCCGCGTGGCGGAACCGCGACCTTACGGCCAACGGGAGTAGCCGCAGTGTCATGAACAAGGGCCCTAATGACAATCTCAAGTCATAGTCAGTAGCATCCATGACAGTAAGGGGGGCTCAGGCTCTGGGCTGCTCCGCCGACGCGAACCACTGGAGGGCTCCTCGTGGTGTTCCAGGAGCGAGATCAACTGCCGCGCAAGGAGAAAACGCGGCTTGTGCGTGACGCCCTGGGTGTCGGTCTGGCCGTCGGCGCTTACGGGCTGTCCTACGGAGCGCTGGCCGTTTCCAGCGGACTGACCATCGGACAGACGCAGTTTCTGTCCCTTGTCCTGTACGGAGGTTCGGCCCAACTCGCCCTCATCGGTACGCTCGCGGCGGGCGGCGGCGGACTGGCCGCGACCGCGACCGCGACGCTGCTCGGGGTGCGCAGCCTCTTCTACGGGGTGAGCCTGCGACCGTTACTGAACCCGCGCGGGAAGACGCTGCTGCCGGCGGCCCATCTGCTGAGCGACGAGAGCACGGCGATGGCGATAGCCAAACCGACGCCGTCGGCGAGCCGCTACGCCTACTGGGTCACCGGCTCCGTGGTGTTCCTCTTCTGGAACCTGTCCACGCTGATCGGGGCCGTCTCCGGCTCCCTGCTCGCCGACCCCAAGGCGCTCGGGCTCGACGCGGCCTCCTCTGCCGCGTTCCTGGCGCTGGTGGCACCGCGGCTGCGCGACCGCGCCGGCCGATTCGTCTTCGCCCTGGCCTGCGTCGTGGCGACAGCCGTGTCCCCGTTCGTCGGCTCGGGCCTGCCCGTGGTCCTCGCGGGGCTCACGGCCCTGAGTGTCCTGCTGCTGCCGACGGCGAAGCGGGAGCGGCGCGCGGGCCGGGACACGAACCGCGGCGCACCGGACGGCACGCTCGTGGATGGTGGCCCACCGGGTGGTCCGACAGGGGAGCGCAGCCTGACGGAGCGTGGAGGTGCGTCATGAGCTGGTCCTGGATTCTCCTCGCGACGGCCGGGTGCTTCGCGCTCAAACTGGCGGGCCTGCTGGTCCCCGAGAAGGCGCTCGACCGGCCCGCCGTCGCACGGGTCGCGGGTGTGGTTCCGGTGGCGCTGCTCGCGGCCCTCATCGCCACCCAGACCTTCGTCGATCAGCAGCGACTGGTGCTCGACGAGCGCGTCGCCGGACTCGCGGTCGCGGGGCTGGCGCTGTGGCGGCGCGCTCCGTTCCTGGTCGTGGTGGTGGCCGCGGCCACGACCACCGCGGGCCTGAGGTGGCTGAACCTGGGCGGATAGCGGTCAGGGCCCACGCTGCGGCCCGCGGCCACCGCACGGTCTTCGTTCGTCCACACCCACGATGACCACGCGGTGGCGGTGCCCGTTCCCAGCCGGAGTCGCCACAAGATCGCGGAAACCGGACCGACGTACTAGCCCTTCTGGCTGTTCGCCAGTGCCTTCGACGCCTTGACGCGCTTGGGGTCCTCGACGTTCTGCGTTCCGGCACCCTTGCTCGGGGTGATCTGCCATTCCCTGAGCGTCGCTGCGACCTGCTTGAGTCGCTGCGACTCCGGCGGCACGTCGATGAAGAACATGGATTCCATGGCCGGCTTCATGTCACCGCCCCACTTCACCACGCCTCCGAGTTCCGCGAGGATGTCCCGGATCGCCGTGACCTGGTACGGGAAGAAGTTCCCCGTAACTCCCAGCGGGTAGATTTCCGGATACAGCGCCAGTGCCGTTCCTGACAGGTGGTTGGACTCGAAGTCCGCCCTGATCTCGCGATCGGCGCGGTACCCGACGATCTCGCCGCGCTCGCTCTCGAGCCGGTCGACGTCGTAGTGGAAACGCTGCGCCAGGTAGGCCAGGACCGTCGCGGTGTCTCCTCCGCGCAAGGCGACGGTCAGGCCGGTTCCCTGGATGTCGCACGTTTCGGTGAACGAAGACGGGGCGTTCGGGATGCTCCAGCCGTTCGCCGAGGTCGATCCGCGCCACGTGGTGTCCGCGGCGACAGCGGTGGCGGGGGCCAGCAGTGAGCCTCCGCCAGGTACCAGTGCGGCTCCGGCAGCGACGCCGGTGAGCTGCTTGAGTATGGCGCGACGCGAGAATTCGATGGTCATGAGGTCCCTTCGGGAATGTGTCGTGCTCGCCGGTACAGGAACACGGCGGCACAGGCCAAGACGACGGCAAGACCAGCCGATACGTGGACGAACACGTTGATCGCCATGGAAACGTGCTCCACCGTCGAGCCGTCGGAATAGACGCAGGCGTTACGAAGAGGCCAGTAATCCTGCCGCAGGCTCGCCAACCGGGCGCCGAACGCGTTCGCGTCTTCGCACACCTCCGGGAACGGGCCGCCCAGGGTGACGGAGAACCAGCCGTAGCAATAAACGGCCGTGGCCGAGAAACCGAAGGCCGGAGCCAGAACCGAACAGATCCTAGATACAGAACGGGGCGGGTTCATCAGCATTAGGACGATCACCAGGATGCAAGCCGCCACAGCCGCCACACTGATGAGCAGGAGCAGCCCCATCAAAGGCATCGGAATTGCGTTCACTCCTCAAAATGCACACATCTTAGCGTAAATTCACTTCTGCGAGAGCCCGATAACAGGCACAGCTCGTTGGTCGAGGCGCCTGCTTCAGCGGGTCACTTCCTGGTCGACGAGACGCTGCAGGACTTCGGCGAAACCTCGGTAGAACTCGTCCATCACGGAGTCGGACTCGTTCCAGGGCTCCTTGAGGAGCGGACAGTTCCTATGGACCAGCAGTGCACGCGTCTTTGACAGCAGGGTGTCGTCGATCTGGTCCTCGAGAAACGCCTTCGCCGTCTTCTTGACGCCGTCGGTGCTGTTGCCGAACCTGGCCGCCTTGAAGCCACTGAAACGCGTCCTGTGACCCCCACCGAGCAAGATATTTCTGAGCTCGGTGACGATGTTCGTGCTGCCGGCCTTCAGCCTGGTCGCGACCGTGAACCCGTCTATGTCCTCGATCAGGTCGCTGAGCGAGAACGTGGACGCGACGTCGGGTCTGGCCAGAGTCCTGCGGCAGAAGTCCAGCGGAGACGCGTTGTCCGAACGGCTCCATTCCCCGTAGAACGTGAGCAGGTCCCCACCCCAACTCGCGAGCTCGGCGCGATTCGCCTTGCCGACTCCGGCGTTCCCCTTGAGGAAATAGCCCGCGGCGCTGGCGATCAGGTGGTCCGGGCTGATGGCGACACCCATCGACGGGTCGAGGTACGCCTGCTCCCTCGCGCGGCCGAGTCCCCGGCCGACAGCGAATTGGATGAACGCGCTGTCCACATCACCGAACAGCGATCCCCAGCGGGAGTCGGTGTACTTGTCCCAGCGCATGAACTGCAGGCACAGTTCGTTCGCGTTGCCCTTTCCGTACGCCACGGCGGCGTCGTACACCTTCTGGGCATACGCGATGAACTTGTCGACCGACGCACTTCCCGACTGGTTGACCGAACTCTGCCCGAAGTCCGAGCCAGGGCGGTGTACCACCCGGTCCAGCGCGAAGGTGTCCGAACCCGCGGAGAAGTCGAACTCCTTGATCTGGTTGAACGTCCAGTTCTGCGGAAGGGGGAATCCGAGGTTGCCGGAGAACCCGTAGGACATGCCCGAGACGTACGCGTACGGCACATAGGCGCCTCCGGCCACGCCGGCGCACACGTTCCGCGAACCGTAAACGCCGGTGATGTACTTGCTGCCATTGCTCTTCAGGGCGTCGTTCACGCCGATGAAATAGTCGATGATCTTATCCATCTCCGCCTGCGTGGCGTCGTAGTCGACTGCGAAGTAGATCACCGTGCTCCGGTTGAATCCATAGCCTTCGGCCCGTTCGTGTGCCTTGCGCCCGTGCGAGAAGCCGTTGGAGTACGAGAAGTCCACGAGCTTCCGCGCATCGTACTGCCACAGCGGGATGACGTTCAGGCCGGCGGAGAAGATCGCGTCCAACTCTCCGGGCTGTATCTCCTTGTTCAGGGTGCTCGTGGCCGGCTCGTCGAGGTAGCGGCCCACGGCGCGGTAGCCGGCAGCGTAGAGCGCCTTCGCCCGGGAGGCGGTGATGGTGTAGCGGGTGTCACAGCAGTTGGCCGCCCTGTCGGGGTTGCCGTAGGAAACCAGCAACTGCGCCCAGGTGTCGAAGTCGGCCTTGCCCGTCACACTGAGCGCGGAGAAGCTCTGGAACTTCCTCACCCAGCTCGCGAGCTTGGGGCCGAACTCGTAGCTGAAGCTGGCGACATCGCCGCTCGTGTTCGAGGCACCGTTCGCCACACAGGCGCCGGAGAACAGTTGCACCCAGGTCCCGGAGTCGCCTTCGGCGAGCGTGTGGGCCCGCAGGCCCGCTTCCGTGCCAGGACCGAAGACGCCGTTGGCCGAGCCCTCGGGAATTCCCGACTCGTACTGGATGCCCTTCATCAGGGCCTGCTGGACGCCACGGGAGAAGAACCCGTCGCACGGGCCGATGAAGAAGGTCGACTTCTCCCAGTAGCGGGAGTTGAGCCACTGCTGCATGAGGCGGATCTGCTCGAACCCGCCGGACAGGAAGATGTAGGCGTCCATGGTGAGCAGGGCCTTGAAGACCTTGGCCGGCAGGGAATTCCCGATCTTGTCTGCCGGAATTCCCATGTCTTCCATCATCGACTTGAAGCCGAACAACGTGGGGTTCGACATCTCCCCGTCGATGGCCCCGCCGTTGTAACCCTTGCAATAAA
Source organism: Streptomyces sp. URMC 123 (assembly GCF_051386515.1). NCBI lineage: Bacteria > Bacillati > Actinomycetota > Actinomycetes > Kitasatosporales > Streptomycetaceae > Streptomyces > Streptomyces sp. URMC 123. The sequence continues at coordinate 13,599 of NZ_JBPQTV010000030.1, forward strand.
GGCCGCATTGGATGATCTTGACTATGTTCTTGTTCGGCTCACCGACCTTGATGGGCCCTCTGGCTGCCAGAGTCGACAGGGTGGTGGGGCCGAAGGCGTCGGAGAGCGCCGTGATCCCGAGTTCGTGCTGCAACGCCCGGGTGAGGGAGTACATGGTGTCCCATCCGGTCTTGCCGTCCTCCGTCACGGACTTGTAGCCGGCGACACTCTTGTACGTCGCGTTGACCCATTTCTGGGCCTGAAGAACCATTCCGTCAGCCATGGCGGCAATCCGCTCCTTCGACTCTTCGATACGTTCGGGGAAGTGACGAGCTCGAACCGGTCACGATGAACGACTGGGCAGCCTTCACGGCGGCGCGTCGGACCGGACCGAATCCCTGGATGAGTAAGGGCCCGGCCAAGGGCCGGGCCGTCAGTCGAAAGAGAGGGCCACCGAGGCGGCTGGCCCGTCACCCATGACGCCGCTCTCCATGAGGAGCGCGACGCCTGATCGCCTCTGCGATCAGTGGGAACTTATAGGGGGGCAGGTCATCGCTCAGCTCGAGTGGCTGATATGCGACTCCGACTTCAGCCACCCTGGCGATCACGTTGAGACACTGAAGGCCGAACCCGATTTCCCTCATCAAGGGGCATTTCGGCCATTATCGGATTCGGAAAGGTAGCGTGCGGTTGGCATGCGCGTTCGCAGGATGCCTGACGCGCATGTCACTCTGCTTCTGTTTTTGGCGCTAAAAAGACCATCAGAGGTCGTATCCGGACCTCTGATGGTCTTCTTTGAGCCGCCTCCGAGGGCGGGACTGTCGTGTGCTCGCGTCGCGAAATGCGCTGTTTGCGCAGATCAAGGGTCAGTGGCGGCGGGCTCGGGCGCCTCGAAGGAGGGACTCGACCGCGTAGGCCACCGGCGGCGTGAGGAACATGAAGAACCAGTTCCCCGTCGCGGCGGTGAGGCCCACTGCCGCCACGGCACCCACGGGGAGACTCGCGCGGGTCAGGCGTTCCCGTACGGTCGGGCGGTCGGGGTGCCGGGTCGCCGGCACGGCCGGCTCCTGGTGGTGGGGGTGCGGCTCGGGCAGGTCGGTGAAGAGAGCCGACAACTCCTCGCGGGACACGGCGTTCTGGGCGGCCGTGATGCGGTCCCCGTACTCGTCGATGCTCAGTCGGCCCTCGCGGCTGTGCTCGGTCAGGGCCTCGATGGCCTGCTCACGATCGTCGTGACCGATGCGGAGCTGGGGCTTCGTGGGCTCGTTCACGCGTTAATCCTATCGTCGGCGTTCCTGCGTCGGCCTCCGGCCGTGGTCATCTCCGGTCAAAGGTTCGGCAGGACCTTGTCGACGAAAAGGCGCAGGCTGGGCTCCATCACGCCAAGGTCCGCGCCGCCGAAGTCGACGTTCCACAGGAAGGTGTCGACGTCGTACGTCTCGCGCAGTTCGGTGATCTGTTCCACCACCGACTCCGGCGAACCGATCACCGCCGTATTGACGTAATCGAGCCCGGCGGTGTCGGCGAACCGGCTGATCGCCAGGACGCCACGGTAGTACTCCACGGCCGACCTGCGGTCGGGCCGGCAGTCGGGGAGGAGGGATATGCCGTGCCGGATCAAGATGGTTCCTTCCTGGCCGTTGCCTGGTCTCGCCGGGCTCTTGGCGCGCGGTGGTGCGGCTCGTGTCGCGTTGTGACACGGTGGGCGACGGGCCCGACCGGTCCGGCCCTGGGCGGCCGGAGGGCGGCCGGGCGCCGGTCGCGTCAGGCGCAGCTGCAGCTGGTGCTGGTGGCGCCGAGCAGCGCGCCCTCGGCGTCGGAATAGTCGTTGATCTCGAAGGTCTCGGACTCCAGGCCCAGCATTTCCTGTCCTGGGGCAGGTCGGCCAGGTCGGTTGTCATCGCCATGCGGTTCTCCTGATCTGCGGCCCACCGGCCATGGCTCGGCCGGTCGGGCGGGCCGCGCCGAACCAGTGAGGTACGGCGACGACCGCGCGTGCGGGGCAGACAGCGTCGAGCGTGTCCCGCCGCTTTCTCAGTTATCGCGGTCGCCGCTGGCGCCCGGTGCGGCGCCTTGCTGGCAGTTCCCTGACACCCCGGGAGACAGGCGTGCCAGGATCACGCCGACCAGCGCGGCGAGCGTCGTACGCAGGGTCGGCACCGGGTCCGGCAGATAGCGGGGCGAGCGGTTGGCGCCGCCAAGTCCACTCCAGCACGGGCTTCGGATCGCTGAACGCCAGCTGCCCGCGCACCCGGAACGGGGAACGCTCCCCTTCGGTGCCCCCGCGCACGGCCGGCGCCACGGCGACGCGACCACCGGCGCCTGCCAGCAGGTTCCGCGTGGCCAGCAGCGTTCCCCCAGCCGGCGGCCGAAGGCCGCGGCGTACTGGGCGCCGATGTCGGCCAGTGTGTGCGCGTGCCGTCGAGGCGGGAGAGTACGAAGTGTTCGCGCGGGCCCATTTCGTAGTCCCGCCCGATGGCACGCTGGCGGGCTCGGTGGACGACGCGCGGCCCGCGGCGCAGCGCCGGTCCGAGGACCACGTCCGGATGCCGGGAGGGCCGGGCGCTCCAGCCATTGGGTGACCGTCGCGATCGATCGGCCGGGTAGCAGGTCGACGGGCCGGCGGGTCTCGATGTCCACCTTCATGCAGTGGGCCCGCCGCCCACATGGCGCTCCACTCGCCGTCCTCAACCGGTCCTGGGGAAGCGTTGGGTTCCAGATGTGCCATCGATCCGCGACGTGAATGGCACCTGGTGCCCCGAGTCGTCCGGCCTCGGCGTAGGTGAGCGACCGGTCCCGGCAACGGGCGGACAGGGCGTGGAGTGCTGGCGGGTATGGGGCTGGGGGTGGAGGCGCTGGCTGTGATGTCTTCGCCTGCTGGTGAGGACATGCGCGAGTTGCTCGTGCCCCGGTCCGGGGGCGCAGCGCAGAGCTGTCCGGCCGGAGCCGGAAGTCGCCCGGCGAGCCCTAGGTGACGCCCGCACACCTCAGGCGAAGGATCGCGGACAAGCCGCGCCGCCGCTGGCAAGAACATGCCCAGGACAAGCAGTGGTGGCCGCAGGTGACGCTCCGTACAGAGGAGTGGTTCGAGACCCGGGTGGAAGCAGAGGCAGCCGAGCGGGCTGCGATCGGCGCCGAGCGCCCTCGGTACAACGGAACCGACTTCGCCGGCGCCTGGGCGCCGGCGAAGTCGGTCAACGTCGAGCTGATCATTGCCTATCTCTCAAATGCAGTGCACGGCCTGGAGCAGGACCTGGCCGCTGGGGCCTTTCCGGCGACGCGGTTTTTGCCCTCTGCTCCAGAGCTTGCCCAGCGCTACGGCGTCGCGGTGCCCGCGGTGAAGCAAGCGCTACAGATCTCGGTCGAGCGCGGTGTCGTCGTACGGTTTCCTGGCAACCGGCATGTGCCCGCAGGACCAGCAGTCGGCCGGAGCGTCATGGCTCAGGATCTACTCCTTCAGGAAGTCATGGGCCTCTTCGGCGACCGACCTATCACCCGGCGACAGCTCCGCGAAGCGACTGGCCGATCGGCCTTCTTGATCGACTCGTACGTCCTCGACCTGGTCCACGCTGGGCGACTCAAGGAAGTAGAGCCTCCGCTCGGTTCAGCAACTCGGCGCAGGGGGCAGCACTACCGGGTCACGGGGTAGAGGCGGAGGACCTGGTGTGGCGGCGGGAGCAGGCCCGCGCCCGGCGGACCGCCGTGGCGAAGGCCCGCGCCGAAGCCGCAGCGGCACAGCCGGCCCTCGCTGCGCCCGTGGCTCCGGCCGTCCTGCCCGCACCGCGGCCAACCCTCCTGGTGCGGAGCCGACCGCCGCCGACCACGACCACGACCACGACCACGACCAGGAGCAAGAGCTCGTCCTCGAGGACCTGAGCTGCGAGCAGGTCCTGGACTGGCGCGTCTAGGCCATGAAAGACCGCCAGGTCGTCTTCGACCACATCGACCGGCACGGTGAGACATCGGCTCGACGCCTGTTCACACCGGCTCGTCGACCAAGCACAGCGCCTGACGGGCACCCGAAACCTGGTCCTTGCCCAGTCGACCTGGGGGCGGGTATGAGCTGCCGAGACCTGCGCGACTCAGATGTCCTGACGGTCTTGGCCTTGCGGCACCCGAGCCAAGTCAAGGCCGCGTCACCCTGGGGCACCCGTTCGGGGGGGCAGGTGTGGCCTGAACATGCATAGCGGGTAATCAGACAGTCTGAGTTAGCCGGCATTTTTTTTCGTCCAGGGTGAGAGGACGTCACATGGCAGCGGACGAAGCGGTAGAGCCCACCGATGGCGAGCCCGATGAATCAACCGTTGAAACTTCTGAACAAATCGAACAGGTGTGGGAGTTCGACCCGGTGCCCGGTGTTCTTCGAATGAGGTGCGACATCAAGGCCACTCCTGGAGAGAACTGGTCGGCAAGTGTCGACTGCCATGCGTACGTGAAGGTGCCATTCGCTGACGAGAAACAGATTGGCCAGGAGGGAATTGAGCTCTCTAAGGAACGTCCCACCGCAACGATCCACCCGGGCGCTGCCAGCGGCCTTGTCACCAGCGAACTTGAAGTCGGCTTCTACGGCCCTGGGGCCTGCTTTGCGGTCCGGGGATGGATCAAAGTCGGCCGCGCGTCGATGGTGAAGACATGGAAGGTGGACAGTAAGAGCCGTATCTGCCTCCACCAGGCGAGTGACTGAACCTGCACCTCCCGACGTACGCCGTGACGGCGGGGGCACGTCAGCGTCCCGCCGTCACGCGGCGAGCGGCCGACCCCGGACAGGCGTTCTCGGAGCCGGAGGCGGTGCCGGACGTGCCGCCCGGCAGGCCAGGACGCAGGCCGCACTCCCGCAGCGGTCTGCTGCGCTGCGTACGACGGCGTGATCGCGGGGAGCGCGGGCCCGTCGCTGTACGGCAGCCAGAAAGCTCGCGGTCGCTGTGGGGACCGAGTGGAGGCCGATGAGCAGCACCAGGGCCGGGTCCACTCCCCTGCCGGGCGCTTCGACGCCGCCTTCGGCCACCGCCTGGAGCAGCACCTCGATCCCGACGTCGGGCAGGACGCCTGTGGTGACGGCGCCGACCCGGACGGCCATGTCGTCGTCCAGGTGCTCCATGGCCTTACGGAGGTCGCCGACGGTCAGGGCGCGGTGCAGCAGGCCCTGCCGGTTGGCCGCCATGCCGTACTCGAAGGTGTGGCGGGCGTCGTGGCCGGCGAACAGCCAGCACGGCGTCTCGTCGCCGGGCCCTTGCCCGGCATCCTCAGCGGTGCAGAGCTCGAGATTGATCGGCTCGCGGGCGCCGGGACGCCAGCGAAGCCACCAGTTGCCGTCTTTCGCAGACTGCCCGAGGGCGTAGTGCCACTGGCCCTCGGGGCCGACCTCCAGCTCGCACCAGGTAAAGTCCTGCAGCGCGGTTGCGCCACAGCGACGAGGCGACCGACGTCAACCCTGCCAGCCGGTCCCGGACCAGCCAGGTAAAGACTCACAGCTGATGTCAAGCCACTGCTGTGACAGGCGGTGTCGCTTGGTAGCACGCTCCGTCGCGGATCATGGCCCACAGGACGTTGCGCGACGGCGCGCGAGCGACAGCAGCGCCTGCTTGTGACCTTTCTCCTCGGCGCGTTTCAGTACGCCTTCGAGGTCGGACAGTTCTTCGCAGAGCACTAGCGCAGCAGCGTGTCCAGGAAGTCGTTCCCGAGCCGTGCCACCGCGGTCAAGTCGAGGTGGTGCAGGACGTAGCGCCCCCGGCGCTGGGTGGTGAGCAGACCCGCCTTCTTGAGCCGGGAGAGGTGCCGCGAGACTTCGGGAGGGGTCAGCCCGTAGGCGCCGGCGAGTTCTCCCACGGTGTGCGGTCCCCGGGCGAGAGCGCGGCACAGCCGCATGCGCACGGGGTGGGCCAGCGCCTCCAGTCGGAGCTGAAGTCGCTTGACCGCCATGGGCTGCGGCAGGTTCGGGCCGCTGATCGGGTACTGGATGACCGGCCGCCAGCCCGGGGCCACTTTGACCACGAGGTGCGGCCAGCCGAAGGCGGTGGGGATGCAGGTCAGGCCCAGGTCCCCGGTCGCCCCTACGGTGTCCACCAGTTTGTCGGCGACGAGTCGGCCGTTGAACTCGTCCAGCTCCAGTGCCGGCGACATGGCGGTGAGGGCGGCGCCCATTCCCTTGTGCTTGAGCAGTTCCGCCTTGTGCCGGGTGTCGCCGTACAGGCCCGTCCGCACGTCCTGCCACACCGCGCCGAAGAACTCCTGCTCACAGTCCTCGAGCAGCCGCCGGAGCCAGGCCCGCGTGGCGTGCGGATCCCTGAGCAGGCGTTCGGCGAACGCGGCTTCACGGGGGCCGCGCGCGGTGGCCCGCTCCAGCGCCTCCCGGCGGTCCGCTTCGCTCGTCAGCGGCTGGGGCACCCCGCGGTGGTAGTGCGCCATGCAGGAGATCTCTAGTGCCGCCGCGACGAACAGCTCGTCATCCATCCGGTCCAGGGCGTCCAGTTCCCCGGTCAGAGTGGCCTGGGGCTCTGCGGGCAGCAGGATGTCGGCACGGGTGGCGTGCCACAGGAAGCCGGCCTCGTCGATTCTGTCCGCGAGGCCGCAGGGCAGGGCCGAAGCGGTCGCGACGGCCCACCCGTGCAGGCCGGGGTGGTGTCCCGGCGCGGACATGACGTGCAGCATCTCGGCGAGTTCGGACAGCGGGGACGGCGCGAAGAGCACCTGCTCCGGGCGCAGGCCGGCGATGTCGATCGTCACGCTCACGTCGATTCCTTCCTTCCCCGTCGTCCGCGCCCGCGTTTGTGAACCAGTTGACGATGATCGTCAAGGATGGACCGTGGGACGGCTTCGCTTGGCAGGGTGATGGTCATGCGATCAACCCCACGATTCGTCCGGCTCGGCAGGACCGCTCAGGCCGTACAGCCCGGAATCCGCGACGCGGTATCCGAGCTGGAACAAGGTGTCCGCTCCGAACTGCTGCTTGAGTTTCGCGATGTGTGTGGCGCAGCTGCGCTTGCTGAGACCGACGCGCCTGGCGATCGTGGACTCGCTCTCACCCTCGATCAGGAGCCTGACGATGGAGGTGCGCAGCTCGCTCGAAACGGCCTTGGCGGCGGCGGCGTCGGAGCCGTCCGGCCCCACCGGAAACTCGGTCGCCCGCTGCCAACTGCGATCGAAGACGTCCGCGAGGTACCGGACGACGGCTTCGTCGTCGATGAGGATGGCGTCGTCGTCGTTGTCGGGCGCCGGAATGAAGGCGATCCTGCGGTCCACCACGATCAAGCGCTCGAAGAACTCGTCGAGTGTCCGGACCTCGGCCCCCAGCGCTGACACGTCGCGGACGTAGTCACGGGTGGGGGCATCGAAGCGCGCACTGTGCTGATAGAGGGTGCGCATGGAGGCGCCGCGCTTCAGGGTGGCCTGATCGCGCGAGACGGCCTCGAGCAGGAGCTCGGAGGGCCGGGCGCCGCCGGGCTGCGCGGTGAGCAGCTCTTCTCTGCATTCGTCGAGGGCCTGGCCGAGGTGGAAGTTGATTGCCTTGGCTCCGCTGAAGCGGTTGCCCCTCGGACGCAGGTCGCACGGCTCGGCCGGTGAGCGGTACCGCTCGATGAACGGCGCCAGCTCGTCGCTGAAGTCGGACGCCTGGTCGAGGAGCCTCAACGCGCGCGTACGCCAGGCGGAACCGATGCGCGCCTCCGCCACGCGTGGGTCGACGGGCAGGAACGACCCCGGGTCCTGCGGATCGGGTTCCAACAGCCCGAGCCCCAGCAACTGGTCGACGGCTCGGGAAGATTCGGACGGCCGCGGAGCACCAGTGTCCGAGGAGAGTTTCCCGTTGTCCAAAGCCGTTTGATACATGGATTTCGCAAGGGTGCCGAGGATCGTTGGCAGTTCATCCAGCACTGCTTGCCGTTTCCCTGTGTGCCGCCATGCCTCACCCTTTCCGTCTTGTGAACAACAACATCATCACATACGGCAATCGTCGCAACTCCGCGTCACCTCAGGCAACGTGCCGCCCGACCTTCCGGGCTGTCATGAGAAGTGGCGCACCCTCTTCGATCCCCAGCCAGAAAGGTGCAAAAAAATACATGAAGACATCATATGTCCGGTTTGCCGCCCCTCGCTTGTGTGCAATGCACAGAGTTGATGATCGAAAAGGCTTTTCTTCGAGAGGGCTCCGAGAAATGATAATTCCGAAGGGAGAACGGCGCGCGAATGTGCATCTCAAAGTTCTGCTTTCATTCGCAAGGTCATATCCGGTGCATTACGAGGAAAAGCGCCGGGCGATCAGGGATTCCGGATGGGGGCAGCGGCCCAGACCGACCGGACCCCTTGTGACTAGAACAGGAAGACATCTCATGACCGTCAACGAAATCGACCGGCCTGCCGTGAGCGTCCGGGCAGCCGAATCCAGCACGTTCGAACTCCGTAGCGACATCACCGTCGAACTCGTCGACCATTCGGCCAGTGACATCGGGGTCGTCCGGGCGGCTCGCGTATCCACCGCAGGCGAGGACGCCCATCGCGAGGAGCGGGGTGACGGGTACAAGAACGGCCTGATCAAATATTTGATGCGGAGCCGTCACGGCAGCTGCTTCGAACACAACTACATGACGTTCCTGGTCAACGCGCCCATCTTTACCGTGCGCCACATGATGCGGCACCGCACGTGGTCGTTCAACGAGGAGAGCGCGCGCTACCGCGAGATCAAGCCCGTCTTCTACGTGCCCGACTCGGACCGGCTGCTGAGGCAGGAGGGCAAGCCCGGGGACTACCAGTACGTCGCCGGCGCCGAGGGCGACCACGACATGCTGACCACCTCCGCCTCGCGCGCCTTCCGCGCAGCGCACGACGAGTACAACAACCTGCTCCAGGCAGGTGTGGCCAGGGAACTCGCCCGCACGGTGCTCCCCGTCTCCACCTACTCGGCGGTCTACGCGACGTGCAACGCGCGCGCCCTCATGCATTTCCTTGGACTGCGCACGAACCGGGACGACGCGACCTACGTGTCCCACCCGCAGCGGGAAATCGAGATCGTCGCCGAACAGATGGAGGACGCGTTCGCCGCACTCATGCCCGTCACGCACAGCGCGTTCAACGAATTCGGCCGGGTTAGCCCGTGACGCACCGTTCGACCGTCCCGCGGGGGACCCCGGCATGAAGGTCACCGTCTACGCCGGTTCGGCCCTGGGGAACAAGCCCGTGTTCGAGCGCGAAGCCAGGAAATTCGCCGCGGAACTCGCACGGTCCGGATGCGAAATAGTTTACGGCGGCGGCGGGGTCGGCCTCATGGGCGCCGTGGCCGACGCCGCGATGGAAGCCGGCGGAAAGGTCACGGGCGTCATCCCGCAGTCCTTGGTCCACGCCGAAATCGCCCACCAGGGCCTGACCGAACTCCACGTCGTAGAGACGATGCACGAACGCAAGCAGCTGATGGCCGACCTCGGGGATTGCTTTGTCGCACTGCCCGGCGGTGTCGGAACCGTCGAGGAGATCGTGGAGGTCTGGGCCTGGCTGGTCCTGGGCCACCACGACAAGCCGATCACCCTGCTCAACGTGGACGGCTACTGGGATCGGCTCCTGGGGGCGGCTCGCCGGATGGCCGCCAACGGCTTCCTGCGCCCCGAGGAACTCGACGGTTTCCTCTCGGTCCACGATGCCGGTCACCTCCTCCAGGTCTGCCGGAGCTGGAAGGCACCGTTGCCGCGGTGGCCCGCAACACCCACCGCCCCCGTCGTCGCCGCAAGAGATGCGCGCGCCGGCGATCTCGCCGGCTGAAAAAAGAAGGCACAGAAGGAAAGACCCATGACGGTTGACACCAGTCCCGCCGAATTGACGGGCACCTCCCCCTCTCCCATTACCGTCGTCGACGGCTATGTGCCCGTCATCGACTTGAGCTCCGCGCTCTCGGGATCCGCCGCGGACCGCCAGCGCGTCGCGGACGCCATCGGCAGCGCCTGCGAGAACAGCGGATTCCTCGTGGTCGTCGGGCACGGCGTTCCACAGCGCTCCATAGCGGACATGTACCACGCCACGCGCACCTTCTTCGCCCTGCCCCAGGCAGAGAAAGAGAAGCTGCGCAGTGACGCGCAGGATCCCCTGATGCGCGGTTTCGGACGGAAGGGGAGCCTCGCCGCATCGAACGCGGACGCCTCGATACGACAAGAGCGGTCGAAGCCGGACCTCTCGGAGACCTTCACGTACAACCGCCTCGGCGACGCAGAGCAAGGCACACTGCCCGACGGCGTCGACGACCGACTGAGGCTTCCCAACAAATGGCCCGAGCTTCCCGGCTTCGCGGACACCTACCGCGAGTACTGCGGGCGGATGGAAGGGCTGGCCCTCGAAATCATGCGGCTGTTCGCCCTGGCCCTCGAACTCCCCGAAGACTGGTTCGACCGGAAGGTCGACCGGCACATGACGAACCTGACCACCAACTACTACCCGGCGCAGCCGACCGCTCCCGAGCCGGGCCGCCTCCGCAAGGGCATGCACAGCGACTGGGGCAGCCTGACAATCCTCTACCAGGACGATTCCCCCGGCGGGCTGCAGGTCCAAGGCCGGCAGGGCGACTGGCTGGACGTTCCGGTGATCCCCGGATCGTTCGTCATCAACATCGGCGACCTCATGGCCATTTGGACGAACGACAAGTGGGTGAGCACCGTCCACCGGGTGGTCAATCCGCCGCGCGAGGCAGCCCACCGGGAGCGCTACTCCATGCCGTTCTTCCACCAGCCGAATTTCGACACCCTCATCGAATGCATTCCGACCTGTACCGGACCAGGCAATCCTCCCAAGCACCAGTCGGTACTTTCCGGAGAATACATCATGGAAAAGTTCCGGCGCGCCTACGACCTGTAACGGCTCCTCTCGGGAGAAGCCTGCGGTACCCGAGATAGCCGAAAACCCAACACACCGAATTTCCACACCAGAACGGTTCATGAATGCCACAGGCCGAACGGGCGGCGCCGACCAGGCCCCGCGAAGAATCTCTCGGCTATCGACTCGGTCTCCCCGACCTGGGGGGCAACACCCGATTCGTCGCCGTCAACGTCATCGACAGCCTGGCCAGCGGCCTGGTCATGGCGTTCATGGTCGTGTACTTCTCTCGCACCAGTTCACTGTCCCTGGTGGCGGTGGGAACATCACTGACCCTGGGCTACGCCCTGGCGCTCCCCGCTCCCGCCCTTGCCGGCTGGCTCCTTGACCGCAAAGGTCCACGTGCGGTCGTAGCACTCGGCAACCTCATATCGGCCGCGGGTTTCGTGAGCCTGCTGGTGGCGGACTCGGCCTGGCAGATCGTCGTCACCCAACTCGTCGTGCAGACCGGCGCCTCGATGTACTGGACCTCCAGTAGCGCTCTGGTGGCCCTCGTCGCCGGGGACCACGACCGGACGCGGTGGTTCGCGTTCATCCGCGCCCTGCGCAACGTCGGCATCGGCTTCGGCGGCGCCGTCTCGGCGCTCGCCGTGGCCGTGGCTAGCACCACGGGACTGAAGGTGCTCGTCGCCCTCAACGTGCTCGGCTACCTCGTGGCCGCTCGGCTCATCAGCACCTGGCGCCCGACTGCCGACCGCCGGTCCGCCAGCCCGGCGCAGTCGCAGGACCCCGGGCGAATTCCCGCGGCGAGCTACCTCGGCGTCCTGCGGGACGGGGCGTACATGAGGCTCGTGGCGGCCAACGTGTCCTTCGTGCTCGCATCCATGGTGCTGAGCATCCTTTTGGGCATCTACGCCACCGACACCCTCAAGGCGGGTGCCTGGGTGGCGGGCGTCCTCATCACCGTCAACACCGCCCTGGTGGCCACCACCCAGACGCTCGCCGGCCGCTGGATCGAACGCCACCGCTCCACCAGGGTCATCGCGCTGGCCGCCGTGGTCAACGCGATCGCCTTCGGGGGGTTCGCGGCCCTCGACCTGCTGCCTTCGTGGGCCGTCTTCGCCGGCCTCCTGGCCGCGGTCGTCACGTACACCCTCGCAGAGGTCCTGGGCTCCCCGCCCATGGGCGAACTGAGCGTCGTGCTCGCTCCCGAGCACGCCCGCGGCCGCTACCTGGGCGTGTTCCAGCTCTCCTGGACGATCGGCGGCGCCATCGCGCCGGCCGCGCTCACCTGGCTCCTGGCCCGGGGGCCCGCATGGCCCTGGCTGTTCCTCGCCGCGATCAGCCTCTGCGCCGTCCCCCTGGTCCTCAGCCTGGAGGGCGGGATCCGCCGGACCCGGGCAGCCGCCCCCCGCGAACAGGCCGACACCGGCGCCGACCACACCACCGACACACGGGAAGACCACCTCGCATGAAGAAAATCCTGCTGATCGAAGCCAACGTCGCCGCCGGCCAGGAACTGCTGGACGCGGCCGCCAGACTCGGCATCGAAGCCTACGTAGCCACCCACGAGGAGCTGTACGAGCAGTACGGCACCGAACTCAGGGAGGCGATCAGCGGCACCGTCTTCACCGACTTCTCGCGGCCCGAGCGCGCCCTGGCTGACCTGACCGAGTTCTGCCGCGGCAACGGCATCGACGGTGTGGTCACGTCGTGGGAGTTCCTCACGCCGCTGGCTATCCGGCTCGCCGCGGAGCTGGGGCTTCCCGGACACGACGTGGACCTCGCCGACGCCTGCCGCAACAAGCGGCTCATGTCGGAGGTTCTGGCCGCCCACGGCGTGCCAGCCCCGCGCACCGTCTCCGCGCCTGACCACACCCGGCTGGCCGCCCTCATCGCCGAGGCCGGATTCACGTGCCGCTCGTCGTCAAGCCCGCGGAGAACGCGGGATCGATCGGCGTCTCCGTCGTCCACTCCGCTGCGGAGCTCCCCGCGGCCGCCCTGCTCGCACAGGAGCAGACGCACGAGTTCCCGCACGGCATAGCCCTGGACACCACGCTGCTCGCCCAGGAATACGTGGGCGGGGACGAGTACAGCGTGGAAACCGTGATCAGCCGGGGCGATGTCCACCACCTGGCCGTGACGGAAAAGTTCACCACGCAGGGCTCCAGCCGAGCTGAGCTGGGCCACACCGTGCCCGCCGAACTGACCGACGAAGTCCGCGAAGCGGTCCTCGCCACCGCGGAGCAGGCCATACGAGCCCTCGGGCTGCGCAACGGCATCGCCCATACCGAGATCAAAGCCGGCACCGACGGAACGGCGAAGATCATCGAGATCGGCGCGCGACCCCCCGGCGACCACATCATGCGCCTGCTGTCCGAGGCCCTCGGCATCAGCGAGGCCCGCGCGTACCTGCAGACCGCCCTGGGCGAACGGCCCGACGTCACCCCGCTGCGAAGTGGGGCCGCCGCCATCCGCTTCCTCACCGCGCCGCAGGCTGGCACCCTCCGGTGGATCCACGACCTCCCCGAGGGCCAGGGGGTCACCACCTCCGTGTACAAGATGCCCGGCGACGAGGTCGGAGCGCCCCAGGACAACATCGGCCGTGTCGGCCACGTCATCCTGTGCGCACGGAGCGCCCGGGAAGCCAACGAGGCAGCACTCGAAGTGACCGGCGCCGTGAAGGTGGAGGTGGCGACCTCATGGCGGTAGCACAGCGGATCGCCTTCCTGCGCTCGATCGAGATCCAGCAGACGGCCCCCTACCTCAGCCACCTGCACGACACCTTCGTCCGGGACGGCGTACACGCCAAGCTCTTCTACACCGACGGCGACTGCGCCGACCGCGACTTCCCCGGCGAGGCCGAGAAGATCGGGGCCGACGCCACCGCCGGCCAGGTCGTCGCCCACCTCCTGCAATGGCGGCCCGACGCCGTCATCTCGCTCTCCATCGCGGACGAGAACGCGCTGCGGGACGCCCTGGTCAAGCATGAACTCGCCGGGCACGGCATCCCTATGGTCATGCACGGCGTCGACGCCACCAGGATCCTCGCCAACAAGTGGGACACCAAGGAGCTGATCCGCTCCTTCGGGCTGGACACCCCCGAAGGGATGCTTCTCGACGGCGACCTCCTCAACGGCCGAAGCCTGGCGGTGCCTGCCTACGGCGAACTTGTCGAACGCAGCGCCCTGCGCTTCGGCTTCCCGCTGCTGACCAAGCCCCTCTGGGACTGCCTGGCCAACGGGATCGGCTTCCTCAACGACCTGGCCGACCTGCACACCTTCCTCGGCTCGCCCTACAACGGCAACGCCGTGCTCGAGAAGTGCCTGCGGGGCGAACTGTGTTCCGTCGAGATCGTCGGCCACGCGGGGGCGTACGTGATCCAGCCCCTGATCTGGAAGGGGGCCACGGGAGGCAAACCGGATTTCACGTTCGGCAGCCTGCGCTACGCGGCGCCCCGACCGGACGCGGAGGCCGACTTCGCACCCGTCGCCGAGGCCATCCGCGGCATGTGCGCCCGGATCGGGATCGAGGGTGCCGCGGAGATCGAAATGATCTACACGGACGGCACCTACCAGATCATCGAGGTCAACCCGCGGGTCTCCGGCTCGACCACCCTGTCCGTCGCCGCCTCGGGCTGCAACACGTATGCCTGTCTCGTTGAACTGGCTCAGGGACGGTGGAATCCGGAGACCGCCCAGCAGCTCGAGCGGAGCGAGCGCCGCCTCGCGTTCCAGTTCCCTGTCACAGAACTCACCGCGCTGGCTGTCGCCGCCCTGGAGTCCGACCTGGACCTGGTCCGGGCCACCAGCCTGAACATCGACGGAGTCGCCCACGGCAACGTCATCATCTCGTGCGCTCTCGCCGACGCGCACCACCTCCTGCCAGCCCTCCGGGGCATCGCCGAACGGTTCGGACTCATCGCCGCCCACCTCGTCGAGGAAATCGACGCCATCGTTCGGCGCTCCTTCCACGACCTCCAGGAGGCGGCCGGCCACGAGCCGGCCATGTCCCTCGCGGGCGCCGCACACCACTGAGCCCGTACGTACGTCCCGCAAGGCGGCGGCAGTTGCACCCGCGGTGTCCTGCCGCCGCCCGCGTCCTCCGGTGCGGCGCCCTTGCACCAGAAAGGCAATGCCCCTCATGCCTGCCAACCGATTCGGCGTGGGCTGGACCGTTCACGGTGACGGCCGGCCCCCCGCGCCTGGGGTCTGCGTACGCCCCGACGAACGCCTGGCGTGGCCCCTCACCATCGGGCTCGGGATGCAGCACGTCGTCGCGATGTTCGGGGCCACCTTCGTCTTCCCCACGGTCATGGGCCTGGACGCCAACCTGGCCGTGATGATGTCGGGGCTGGCCACCGTGCTGTTCCTCGTCCTCACCAAGGGGAAGGTTCCGAGCTACCTCGGAACCAGTGCTGCCTTCGTCGGCGCGGTGGCCGCCATCCGCGCAGGGGGCGGCGACACCCCAGCCGTTCTCGGTGCCATCGTCGTCTCCGGGCTCGTCATGGCCGGCATCGGCTTGCTCGTGCACTTCACCGGCCCACAGGTCATCCACCGCCTCTTCCCGCCCGCCGTCTCGGGGGCCGTGGTGCTGCTGATCGGTTTCAACCTGGCCCCCGTCGTGGCCCACACCTACTGGCCGCAGGACCAGTGGGTCGCGCTGGCGACCACGGCCGTAGTGATCGGGGCGTCGGCGCTGCTGCGCGGCGTGTGGGCACGCATCGCGATCTTCCTCGGACTCCTCTTCGGGTTCGTCCTGTCCTGGATCCTCGACCTGCTCACGGGTCCGCTCACCGGCCCCGACGCGACCGGCGTCGAAACCTCCCACCTCCGCGTCGACCTGTCCGCAGTGGCCGCAGCGGACTGGTTCGGCCTCCCTCACCTCCAGTCGCCCGACTTCCACACGAGCGCCGTGCTCTTGGCGCTGCCCGCCCTTGTGGCCCTGATAGCCGAGAACACCGGCCACGTGAAGGCGGTCGCCGAGATGACGGGCACCGACCTTGATGCGAGCATGGGGCGAGCCATCGCGGCGGACGGACTGGCGACAGCCGTATCATCCGCGGTAGGGGGCGCCCCCACAACCACCTTCGCCGAGAACATCGGGGTGATGACCGCCACCCGCGTCTACTCCACCGCGGCGTACTGGATCGCGGCGGCGGTGGCGGTGCTCTTCGGCCTCTGTCCCAAGTTCGGTGCGCTGGTGGCCGCGACCCCCGGCGGGGTCCTGGGCGGGATCACCGTGGTCCTGTACGGGATGATCGGCCTGATGGGCGCCCAGATATGGATCACGAACCGTGTCGACTTCACCGACCAGGTGAACCTGCTGTCCATCGCGGTGGGCACAGTAATGGGCATCGGCGGAGTCTCGCTCCGCCTGTCCAATTCGTTCACGCTGACGGGGATCGCCCTCGGCACCATCGCCACGCTGCTCACCTACCACCTCCTCAGGCTCTGCGTGCACGAGCGAACCCCCGGGGGCCGTGCGCCCGCACAGGACGGCGCCGCGAGCCCGGAACGGCAGCACGCCCACCGATGACGGACGCCGGGCTACTGAATGTGAATGCCTGATGTCGGCCTGGTCGTGGTTCAGCTCTCTATGGTCAGGCCGGTTCCCGCTAGCGAGCTCGTGCATGGTTGTGGGTGAGACGTCGAGGGCCCCTGCAGGGCTGAGTGTTCAACTCTGACGTGCCGGGATCGGGTCCGCGGTCTGCTGGTGGGACAGCAGGCCGGCGACGGCCCGGACGATGTCGCTCATGTGCTCGCGGCGGCCGAGGTGACGGGCCAGCGCCCGCCAGTTCCTCAGGTGGGCGATGCCGTGCTCGACACGGATACGTCGGGAGGAGTGTGCCTTGCGCTGTCGCTCGTGCGTCTCCTCGTACCAGATCCAGTGCGTGTGCCAGTCGTCAGTGTCGGCCATGGTTGCTGCCCTCAGCTGTTCTCGAAACGAGCGTCCATCTCCCGCTCGTACTCGTCGAGCCGGGCGAGGAACGGGATGAACGCTGTCTGGGCCTGGGCTGCGGTGATCTGCCCGGTCTCGATGGCGGCCAGGAGCTCCAGCACGGCGGGGGAGTTCGACAGCAGCGCCCCAGCCCGGCCTGTCGGTGCGGTGCTCGGAGTAGATGGCGCCGACCGATCCGGTGACGCCAGGAAGGCCGATGGGGCCGGCGGTGAGGTCGCGGGTGACGTTGTAGGGCATCAGCTGCTGCTCCGGGTTGCTCGGGCCATGGTGACGGTGCATCGGGGGTGTTGCCGGACCCCACCCTCCACCCCGCAGCACGAGCCCCAACAACCTCCTCACCGGTTCAGCCCATCCGTGTCCCTCCACAGAGATAATGATCCGCTCGCCGGAAGCGCCCCACCATGGCCGGGCCCGCGCTGGGAGGAGCGGCAGGCAGGCCACCCGCGCCCAGCGGCGCGCGATCAAGGGCCGCCGTCGACACCACGACGCCGTACGCCTGCCGGGTGGGCGCGGACGGCCACCGAGCACCAGCTGTGCCAGGACGTGACGGCGCGGGCGTGGGCTCGGCGCCCACGCCGTCGTGATCTGGGCCGTGGTCATGCTGCTGGACGTCCGCGGCCGCGCCGCGCCCTGGAGCCTCGGCGACGGCATGGTGGAGTACGAGCCAGGGGCCGCCCAGGGCCTACGCGATCACCTGGCCGCGCCGGTCTCGCCGTCCTCACCGCCGGGCCGACCGCTGCGGCCCGACGGCTGGCGCGTGGCGGAACCAGTGGATCAGGGCGGCGGAGTGAACACTGTTCTGCGTGAGTCGAGCCGTGCCGCCGGTGGTCCGTGAACGCGCCCGCAGCCGTAGCTGTCCGCAGTGCCGTGCCAGGCCGGGCGAGAAGTGTGCCCCGGACCGAGCCGGGCGCTCCCAGCTGCACCGCGGGCGAATCGATGATGCCCAGCGGGCCATGGAGCCTCTGCCGCCGTACCGGGTCCTCCGGCCGGACGAACGCCGTGTCGTCATGGAGCTGCACCCGGGGCTGGTCGACACGCTCGTGGTGTCCTGGCACAAGGATGTCGTGCGCGACCTGACGAACTACCCGTACGAGGCAGCGGCTCTGCTGCGGCTGGCCTTGCTGCGGGCCCAGGCCAGGACGCTCGACAACATGGCGTTGAGACTGTTCCTGATGCCGCTGGAGTTCCTCGCCCCCGAGGAAGTGTGTGAGGCGGTCGACCGGCTCATCGCCCGCGGTTTCGTAGAGCGGGTGGACGACACCTACGTGTCCGTCAACACGCTGGCGCTCGACATCATCGAGCGCGCCGAACTGCCGGCGCAGTTCCGCATGAAGTGGAACGCGGCCAAGGCAAGCTGCCCCGGGCCCCCGCCGCTCACCCAACAGCTGACCCTCATCTGAGAGAGGACGGCGTGGCACCCCGGGGAAAACCCCTCCGCCCGCAGAGCCAGCCGCGCCGGGATCGCCGCGGACATCGACCGGGAGCTGCCCGGCCTCGGTGACAGCGAGCGCCGGCGCGTCCTCGGGGACTACGCCAACAGGCTGCGACCGCGGCGGAGGGCCTCGTGCGGCGGCGGGAGAAGGCCCGCGCGGAGCAGGCCCGGCGCGCGGCGGCCCGCGCGGCTGCCCAGGAGCGGGCCGAGCGCGAGCGGCAGGCCGCGGCCGCCGCCGACGCGGCCCGCCGGGCCCTGCCGTGCGAGGACTGTGGGCAGGACCGGTCGGCCGGGCTGTGCGAGGCATGCGGCTTCCGGCGCCGGGCCCAGGCCCTGATCGTGGAGGCCGGACTGGTCGCCGCGACCTGGTCGGCCGACCTGAGCGACCCGGCCGACGTCGCCGCCATCACCGCCCACCTCCGGGCGTCGCTGGAGGCCGACATCGAGCGCGCCCGGCACGAGTTCCTGGACCTGGTGGAGCCGGGCGAGCTGGAAACGGACCGGGCCCTGGCGGCGTCCGTGCTCGCCTTCGCCGCCCTCCAGGCCGTCGAGCAGGCCCTGCCGGAGTACCGCAGCAGTGCGTTCGGGCGGCTGGGGCGGACCGAGGACGCCGAAGCGGAGGCCCGGCGCGCGTACAAGACCGAGCAGGGCGCCGCTGGTTTAAGCACAACCCGAACGGCGCGGACGCCCTCGCCGCCGCGACGAAGGCCGCCGACACCGCCTGGCAGCGCACCGCGCAGTACCTGCTGGCGACGCGGCTGGAGCAGCTGCGCGAGCAGGCCGCC
The DNA here is from genome assembly GCF_051386515.1 of Streptomyces sp. URMC 123. Taxonomy (NCBI): domain Bacteria; kingdom Bacillati; phylum Actinomycetota; class Actinomycetes; order Kitasatosporales; family Streptomycetaceae; genus Streptomyces; species Streptomyces sp. URMC 123. The sequence continues at coordinate 32,541 of NZ_JBPQTV010000030.1, forward strand.
GCCCGGACCGAGCAGGCTTCGGCCGCGCCGTGGGCGGACCGGTTGCCGAGCTCGCCGCGCACCCACTGGACGCCACCGGGGCGGTGATCGCGTGAGTGCCGATCTGAGCCGCGTCGACCTTACGCGCCAGGCAATGGTCGCGGCCCTGTGGCGGCAGACCAAGCACGGGCCCGCCCGGCTTGCCGCCGCAGATCTGAAGCGGCCGTGGCGGGGGCGCGGTGTGGGTGACAGGGCGGGAGTGTGCCGGGCAGGTTACGACACCGGGGCCCAGGACCGAGCCGTGTCCACCAGCACTGCGTTGTCCGTCGCAGTGCGCCCGTCAGGGGTGTGGAGGACGTCTTCCAATCCAATACGGGTGGACAGCCCGTGCTTCCTTGCGTGGTGCAGCACCACCCAGGCTGCCTCGTCCTCGCCGTGAAGGAGCACCGGTGCCTGCACATCGGTGAGCATCTGGTCGAGGAGCACCCTGGCTGTGGTGACAGCGCTGCTTGGGTCGGTGTCCGTGATCTCGGCGAGGACGCGCAGGGCTCGGCTCGAGAAGGGTGAGGCCTGGAAGCGGGAGTACGCGTCGGTTCCGGAGTAGATGCCTGCCTCGATGGCGATCCCTTTGTCGGTCAAGGCTTGCGCGACGATGTCTGCGCCGTCTTCGTGCCAATTCACCGAGGCGTGATCAGGCAGCACGGACCAGGAGCGGATGAGCGCGGCGCGCTCGTCGGGGTCGGAGACGATCCACGCTCCGGTGGTGACGCCTACAGGGATTCCCGGGACAGCCGCCTGTACTGCGGAGATGGCCTCGGCCACGCAATCTGGGCTCAGCGTGTCGATGCCCTTGGAGTTCTTCGGGTGCAGATGGATGTCATCAGCGCCGGCAGCGACCGCGGCCTTCGCCGCTTCGGCGAGCTCGGGGGCGGTGATAGGGAGGTTTGGGCACTGTTCCCTCGTGCGGGATCCGTTCAGACACACCTGCAGCATGGCTCCATGGTTGCAGGCGGGTCGGACAACGGCTCATGGAGAGAGCTTGGTGCGGGCCGTCGGTAGGAGTGGGCGCGGAGCCCGGCATCCGGGTGGGGCAGTGCCGTGTGGCGAGCCGGGCTCCGCGTGCGCAGGCGCCTTTGCCGGGGCCCGGGGTGGCGCCGATCATGACGGATCCCGCTGCGAGGGTGAGTGTCGTGGCGGCGATCAGTACGGTCTGCGGCGATGTAGCCGCTCCGAGGGCGCCTGCGAGCGCGGACCCCAGCGGGAAGCCGCCGAACGCGAGGAGCCGGTAGGCGGCGGTGTCGGCTATGGAGGCGCTGCGGGCCGCGGTAGAGGCTGCCCGGCGCAGCAGAAGCCGTGGCCGGTCCGTACGCGGGCGCGTTGACGGCGGCTCCGAGGATGTGTAGGCCACCCTCCTCGCGCCCCGGACCGGTGTCACGCTGTGAACCGTGCCCAGCGTCGCGCGGCCGGGGCCGCCGTCGACGCCGCCCTGCCGCACGCCCCCGCAGCGGAGGGCCCTACGGCTACCGAGCGGCAGCTGCTTCAGGACGTGACCGTTACCGCGTGGGCCTAGGCCCGTTCGGGGGAGCAGGTCCGTGCCCGGCAGGCCGCCGCGGCGATGCCGCGTTCGCGCAGCCGGGCGCCGCCGCATTGGCGGCTGCAACGGTACTGCCCGCGCCACGCCCGGCCTCCGTGGTGCTGGGGCCAGCCGCCGCCGACGGCGGCCAGGAGCCAGAGCTTGTCCTCGAGGAGCTTTCAGCCGCTCCAGCTTCGCGGGCGGCGGGCGGGCCGTCAGCGGGGGACGTGCCGGAGCGCGTCCGCGGCGGCGCGGGCGAGTTCCTGGCCGTTGTCGCCCGCATGGGGCCCGCCGCGAGCGCACCGTACGCACCTACCTGCCGGGCCGTCCGGCAGGTCGTCCCGGTCCCGTGGTCGCAGGGCCCCCGGGGGCCCCTGGGTAGGTCTCTCGGCGACTTCCCGAGATGTCCTGCCCTTTAGTACTCCTTCAGCTTTGTCGTGAACACATGGTTGGCCACCCGCTCACCGAGCTTCAGGCCGTCTTCCGCGTCCCAGGGGAAGTGCACGCCGAGCCAGATTCGGGAGTCGGCGTTTTCCCGCGCCGCGGCGCTGAAGCTGGTGAAGTGGCGCCACTTCACCGGGGACCTCGGTTCGTCGGTGGAGATGTCGAAGGCGATGTTGTCGGTCTTGAAATAGCGCTTCATCACCCCGGCCCAGGCCGCGCCGAACGTGGCGTGCCCGGAGGCCCAGGCGGGGAAGCACGGGGTGACGTTGACGCCGGCGGCGTTCTTCAGCAGGGGCTTCCACTCCGGGTCGAGACCGCTGTCGCGGATGGCGGACACCGGCCGCCACAGGTCGATCGGCGTCAGGTACTTCACGTCCCGCACCGCGATGCCTGCGTCCGCCAGGGCGATCGACACCAGCGCGAAAAGACGGGCGTTCTGGTACGTGCTCAGTCCCTGGGCCTCCGACACGAGCCGGGTGGCCTCGAGAAGCTGGCCCGGCGGCTTGTACGTGCCGTCCAGGTCG